>NZ_JBHJUW010000192.1:0-13001 GCF_042268205.1 Streptomyces sp. NPDC056160 | reverse complement strand
CCACCGGGGTCCGGGCCGCCGCCGTGCGACCTCAGATCGTGCGGAACGCCAGCACCACGTTGTGCCCACCGAACCCGAACGAGTCGTTGAGGGCCGCGATCCGCCCCTCGACGGGCAGCTTCCGCGCCTCCCCGCGGACCACGTCCGCGTTCGCCTCGGCCTCGGGGTCGATGTTGTCGAGGTTGATGGTCGGCGGAGCCACCCGGTGGTACAGGGCCAGCACGGTCGCCACCGACTCCACGCCGCCCGCGCCACCGAGCAGGTGACCGGTCATCGACTTCGTCGCGGAGACCGCCATGTGGTCCGCGTCGTCGCCGAACACCTTCCGCAGCGCCTTCAGCTCGGCGATGTCACCGGCCGGCGTCGAGGTGGCGTGCGCGTTGACGTGCACGATCTCGGCCGGGTCCAGGTCGTTGCGGTCCAGCAGGTTCTGCAGCGCGTGCGAGATGCCGCGGCCCTCGGGCTCCGGCTGCACGATGTCGTGGCTGTCGGCGGAGATGCCCTGGCCGACCGCCTCCGCGTAGACGCGGGCGCCGCGCGCGGCGGCGTGCTCGGCGGACTCCAGCACGAGCACACCCGCGCCCTCGCCGAGGACGAAGCCGTCCCGGTCGACGTCGTAGGGGCGCGAGGCGCTCTCGGGGTTCTCGTTGTTCTTGGACATCGCCATCATGTTGCCGAACGCGGCGATCGGCAGCGGGTGGATCGCCGCCTCCGTGCCGCCGGCGACGACCACGTCGGCGCGGCCGGTACGGATCATCTCGATGGCGTAACCGATGGCCTCGGCGCCCGACGCGCAGGCGGAGACCGGGGTGTGCACGCCCGCGCGGGCGCCCACGAGCAGGCCGACGTTGGCCGAGGGGCCGTTCGGCATCAGCATGGGGACGGTGTGCGGGGAGACGCGGCGTACGCCCTTCTCCTTCAGCACGTCGTACTGGTCCAGCAGGGTCGTCACGCCGCCGATGCCGGAGGCGATGACCGCACCGAGCCGGTCGGGGTCGACGGCGCCGTCGCTGCCGTCCTCACCGGCCTTGCCGGAGAAACCGGCGTCCTGCCAGGCCTCCTGGGCGGCGATCAGCGCGAACTGCGCCGAACGGTCCAGACGGCGGGCCTGCGGCCGCGGAATGGTCTCGGTCGGCTCCACGGCGATCGGGGCCGCGATACGGACGGCCTGCTCGGCCGCCCAGTCCTGGGTCAGCGGCTTGACGCCGGACTTGCCGGCGACCAGCTTCTCCCAGGTAGAGGCTACGTCGCCACCCAGCGGTGTGGTTGCGCCGATACCGGTGACGACCACGGTGCGATTGGTCGGGCTCACGGGAATTCTTTCTCCAACGGGAACGAGGATCGGAAACGGCGCCACCGCCGGGTGGCGGGGCATCAGCCCACAGCAGTGATCGGTAGATCAGGCCTGGTGCTTGAGGATGTAGTCGGTGGCGTCCCCGACCGTCTTGAGGTTCTTGACGTCCTCGTCCGGGATCTTGACGTCGAAGCGCTCTTCGGCGGCGACGACGACCTCGACCATGGACAGCGAGTCGACGTCCAGGTCGTCGGTGAAGGACTTGTCCAGCTGGACGTCCTCGGTGGGGATACCGGCGATCTCGTTCACGATCTCGGCGAGACCGTCGACGATCTCCTTCTGAGTGGCGGCCATGTCGGCGCTCCTTCGTTGTGTTCCGTAAGGGTGTGGCGCCCGCCGCGGCAGCGGCAGGTGTGGCGGTGCCGTCCCGGACGCATGATCCGGCACGGAGTGCCTAGGGGAGGGTAACGACCGTAGCGGCGTAGACGAGACCCGCCCCGAAGCCGATGACGAGCGCGGTGTCGCCGCTCTTCGCCTCGCCGGTCGCCAGGAGCCGCTCCATCGCGAGCGGGATCGAGGCGGCCGAGGTGTTGCCGGTGGTGCGGATGTCACGGGCGACCGTGACGTGCTCCGGCAGTTTCAGCGTCTTCACCATCGAGTCGATGATCCGCACGTTGGCCTGGTGCGGGATGAAGACGTCCAGGTCTTCCGGGCTGATCCCGGCCGCGTCCAGCGCCTGCTGCGCGACCTTCGCCATCTCGAACACGGCCCAGCGGAACACCGCCTGGCCCTCCTGCGTGATCGCGGGGAACTTGACGTTTCCCTCGCTGTCGACCGGCAGTTCGGAGACGTCGCCGATCCTGAAGCGGTCCCACGGGACGGTCTGCTTGATCGTCTGGGACTTGTCGCCCTCGGAGCCCCACACGGTCGGGCCGATCGCCGGCTCCTGGGAGGGGCCGACCACGACCGCGCCGGCGCCGTCGCCGAACAGGAAGGCCGTCGCCCGGTCCTCCAGGTCGGTCAGGTCGCTGAGGCGCTCCACGCCGATGACGAGCACGTACTCGGCGGAACCTTCCACCACCATGCCCTTGGCGAGGGTGAGGCCGTAGCCGAAGCCGGCGCAGCCCGCCGAGATGTCGAACGCGGCGGCCTTGTCCGTGCCCAGCTTGTCGGCGATCTCCGTGGCGACGGCCGGGGTCTGGCTGAAGTGCGAGACGGTCGAGACGACGACGGCGCCGATCTGCCCGGCGTCGATGCCCGCGTCCGCGATCGCCTTGCCGGAGGCCTCGATCGACATGGCCGCGACGGTCTCCTCCGGCGACGCCCAGTGCCGGGTCTCGATGCCGGAGCGCGACCGGATCCACTCGTCGGACGAGTCGATCTTCTCGAGGATCACCTCGTTGGGCACCACGCGCGTGGGCCGGTAGCCGCCCACGCCCAGGATGCGCGCGTACGGGGCGCCCTTGCTGGGCTTGATCTTCGACATCGGCATGTTCGGTCGGCTCCTTCGGGCGTCAGGCGGACGCGTGCTCGGTGATGAGCTCGCGGGCCTTGTCGAGGTCGTCGGGGGTCTTCAGCGCGAGCGTCCTGACGCCGGGCAGCGCCCGCTTGGCGAGACCGGTCAGCGTGCCGCCCGGGCACACCTCGACCAGCGCGGTCGCGCCCAGCTCCTGGAACGTCTCCATGCACAGGTCCCAGCGGACCGGGTTGGCGACCTGGCCGACCAGCCGCTCCACGACCTCGGCCCCGCTCGTCACGGCCCGGCCGTCCTTGTTGGAGACGTACGTGACCTTCGGGTCGCCCGGTTCGAGCGCCTTGGCGGCCTCGGCGAGCCTGTCGACCGCGGGGGCCATGTGGTGGGTGTGGAAGGCGCCTGCCACCTTCAGCGGCACGACCTTGCGCACGCCCTCCGGCTTGTCCTCGTTCAGCGCGGCGAGCTGCTCCATGGTGCCCGCGGCCACGATCTGGCCCGCGCCGTTGACGTTCGCCGGGGTCAGGCCGAGCTTCTCCAGGTGCGCCACGGAGACCTCGGGGTCGCCGCCGAGCAGCGCCGACATGCCCGTCTCGGTGACGGCCGCGGCCTCGGCCATCGCCAGACCGCGGCGGCGCACCAGGGTCAGCGCGGCGGTGTCACCCAGCACGCCCGCGAAGGCGGCGGCGGTGATCTCGCCGACGCTGTGCCCGGCGACGGCATCGGGTGCCACGTCACCGAGCGCCGCGGCCGACAGGATCCCGGCGGCGACGAGCAGCGGCTGCGCGACAGCGGTGTCACGGATGGCGTCCGCGTCGGCCTGCGTCCCGTAGTGGACGAGGTCCAGGCCGATGGCGTCCGACCAGGCGGCCACGCGATCGGCGGCACCGGGCAGTTCGAGCCAGGGGGTCAGGAAGCCGGGCGTCTGGGCGCCCTGGCCGGGAGCGACGAGTACGAGCACTCTCACACTCTCTCTTGGGGACGGGCCTGGCCGCCCGTGGGGACAGGGACGAAGAACACGAAGGGGTTTTGTGGACCCCCGACAAAAGGCTAGGCCTGGGGATCTCCGTCGGCCAGACGCCCCAGGATCAGCGCGATCCTCAGTGTGAACGCGGATCGTACATCGGAGGGGGACCATCCGGTGACGTCAGTCACACGTCGGAGCCGGTAGCGCACGGTGTTCGGGTGAACGAAGAGCATCCGGGCGGCGCCTTCCAGGCTGCTCGCCTGCTCCAGGTAGACACTCAACGTCTCCAGGAGCGCGGAGCCGGCCTCCTCCAGCGGTCTGTAGATCTCCTCTACCAGCTGCTCGCGCGCCCCCGGATCACCGGCGATGGCGCGCTCCGGCAGGAGATCGTCCGCGAGGACCGGACGCGGAGCGTCCTGCCAGGCGAAACAGGCTTTCAGCCCGGCCGCGGCGGCCTGTGCGGAGCGGGTGGCGGCCAGCAGGTCGGGCACGATCGGCCCGGCCACCACCGGCCCGGCGGCGTACGGCCCGATCAGCGACTTGGCGACGGCCAGCGGATTGTCGTTGCCGCCCGCGATCACGACCAGCCGGTCCCCGAGGACCCCGGTGAGGACCTGGAGCTTGGCGTGCCGGGCGGCCCGCCGGATGGCCTCCACGGTCAGCTCGGAGTCCCCGTCGGGAGCGGTGCCCAGGACCACGCACACGTGCTCGGGCGAGTTCCAGCCGAGCGCGGCGGCCCGCGACACGGCACCCTCGTCGGCCTCCCCGCTCAGCACCGCGTTGACCACCAGCGACTCCAGCCGCGCGTCCCAGGCACCGCGTGCCTCGGCGGCCTGGGCGTAGACCTGCGCGGTGGCGAAGGCGATCTCCCGGGCGTACACGAGCAGCGCCTCGCGCAGCACGGACTCGTCGCCGGGGGCGGCCACCTCGTCGATGGCGGACTCCATGACCTCGATGGTGGTCCGCACCATCTCCACGGTCTGCCGCAGTGTGATCGCCCGCGTCAGCTCGCGTGGCGCCGTCCCGAACACGTCGGTGGAGATCGCCTGCGGGGCGTCGGGGTGCCGGAACCACTCGGTGAAGGCCGCGATGCCCGCCTGGGCCACCAGCCCGATCCAGGACCGGTTCTCCGGGGGCATGGCCCGGTACCACGGCAACGTCTCGTCCATGCGTGCGATCGCCTGCGCGGCGAGCGACCCGGAGGACCTCTCCAGCCGCTTCAGGGTCGCGGAGTGCGGATGGGCGGGGCGGGGCGTGGCTTCGGGGCCACGGGATTCGGGTTCGGGCACGGGGACAAGACTGCCTTATCCGGACGTGCGTGCGTGCCGCGGGTCGCGCTGGACGCCCGTACCCCGTTCGGCGGGGCCCGTGACGGCCCCCGGCGGGCCGGTGCCGGGCCCCCGGCGGGCCCCGCGACGGCCTACGGTGGGAACCGTGACGATCACCGACGTACGCCGCGCGGCGGACCGCTACCCGGGGGGCGAGGAGGATGCCGGGATCACCAGCCGGCACGCCTTCTCCTTCGGCCCCCACTACGACCCCGACAACCTCCGCTTCGGCGCCCTGGTCGCCTGCAACGAGGAACGCCTGGCCCCCGGCGCGGGCTTCGCCGAGCACCCGCACAGCCACACCGAGATCGTCACCTGGGTCGTCGAGGGCGAACTGACCCACCGCGACTCCACGGGCCGGGCCACGGTGATCCGCCCCGGCGACCTCCAGCACCTGTCCGCGGCGGCCGGCGTCCGCCATGTCGAACGCAACGACGCGGCCGGCCCCCTGACCTTCGTCCAGATGTGGCTGACCCCGCGAAACCCCGGCGGCGAACCGCGCTACGAGGTCGTACGCGCCCTCGCGGACGCCACCCCGTACGCCGTCCCGGCCGCGGGAGCCACTCTCCGCGTACACCGCCTGGCCCCCGGCGGGCGCACACGTCTCCCGCCGTCCGCGTTCGTGTACGTCCACGTCGTACGCGGCACAGCGGAACTGGCCGGGACCCTGCTGGCCCCGGGCGACGCGGCCCGCCTCTCGGACGCGGGAGAGACGGGGCTACGAGCGGCGAGCGAGGCGGAACTGCTGGTGTGGGAGATGCCGGAGCGGTAGTCCCGCCCGGGCCGTCGGCCCCGCTCTTTGTGGTCGTCCTGGTGGATCAGGTGCGTTCGAGGCCGGTCCTCAGGTGAGTGCTGACGCTCCGCCGGAGCCGCCCGCGCAGCCGGCCAGGGCGGCACCGGTGGCACCGGCGGCGACGGCGCACAGCGTCGTCGGCATCGTGCGCATGCGTGCTCCCCTCCTCTCCCCTTCCCCGGCAGCGGGCCTCAGGTTCCCCGGCAGCGGGCCTCAGGCCCCCCGCAGCTCCCCCAGCACCCCGTCCGTGAACGCCGGCCACGCCTCGATCGCCCACGGGCCGAAGGCGCGGTCGGTCAGGGCGACGCAGGACGCGCCCGCGTCGGGGTCGGTCCACAGGAACGTACCGGACTGGCCGAAGTGGCCGAACGTGCGGGGGGAGGAGGAAGTGCCCGTCCAGTGGGGGGACTTGGCGGCGCGGATCTCGAAGCCGAGGCCCCAGTCGTTGGGGTTCTGGTGGCCGTAGCCCGGCAGGACGCCCTTGGTGCCGGGGTACTGGACGGTCATCGCCTCGGCGACCGTGCGCGCGTCGAGCAGGCGCGGGGCCTGGAGTTCGGCGGCGAAGCGGAGGAGGTCGTCGACGGTGGAGACGCCGTCCTTCGCGGGGGAGCCGTCCAGCGACGTGTCCGTCATGCCCAGCGGTTCCAGCACCGCCTGGCGCAGGTACTCCGCGAAGGGGATGTCCGTCGCCTTGGCCACGTGGTCGCCGAGCTGTTCGAAACCGGCGTTGGAGTACAGCCGCCGTTCGCCGGGCGGGGCCGTGACCCGGTGCTCGTCGAAGGCCAGGCCGGAGGTGTGGGCGAGGAGGTGGCGGACCGTGGCCCCGGGCGGGCCCGCCGGTTCGTCCAGCTCGACCGCGCCCTCCTCGTACGCGACCAGGACCGCGTAGGCCGCCAGCGGCTTGGTCACCGAGGCCAGCGGGAAGCGGTGCCCGGTCGGGCCGTGGGCGCCGGCGACCGTGCCGTCCGCGCGGACCACGCCCGCCGCGGCGGTGGGTACCGGCCAGTTCTCGATCGACGCCAGGCTGTTCAACGACATGGCCCGAGCCTACGCGGCGCGCCGACACGCCGGGGACGGGCCCGCCCGGGTGGGTGAACCTGGCGGTGCGGGACGCGGCGGCCCGCCGCCGCGGGGCGGCCCGGGGGACGCGCGGGCCTCAGAGTCGCAGTTCCAGCAGCGGGTCCGGCTTGGGCAGGAAGCCGAGCGAGGCGTACAGCGGCGCGGCCTCCGCGGACGCGGTGAGCTGGACGTGCCGCACACCGTGCTCGCGGAACCACTCCAGGAGTGTCTCCATGCACGCGCGCGCGTACCCGCGTCTGCGGGCGCCGGGGTCGGTGGCGACGCTGAACACGAAGCCGACCGTGCCGGTGGGGTCGGCGGCCTTTCCGATCCGGTACTCGATCGTCCCGGCCACCAGCGCCGCGAGTGTCCCGGGCCGCTCGGGGTGGTCGACGACGAAGGCCGCGAAGTCGCCGTCCGGCGCACCGAGGCGCGACCGCAGGGTGGGCAGGGACTCCGTGTGCCACTCGGTCGACGGGTCGGCCCGGAACACCGAGTCGATCATCACCTGGCGAAGCCGCAGCACTTCCTCGGCGTCCGAGGGTTCGGCACGTCGTACGAAACTCATGACTGCGCACGCTAGTCACCGCGGCCGGGGCCTGTCCCGCGCTTTTCCCACCGAGTCGACGGGTCCTCCTTGCCTGGAGTGCACTCGAAGGCCATAGCGTTGGGGCCATGACGGTGACGCAGACCATGGCCGTGGACACCCGGGACACGCAGGAGCCCGAGAGCGCCCCCACCCGAGCCGACCTCTGCTCCGGCCCGCCCCGGCGGCATCCGCGCCCCGACGGACAGGACAGCTACACGATCAGTGAGGTCGTCGCCTTCACCGGGCTGACGGCCCACACGCTGCGCTGGTACGAGCGGATCGGGCTGATGGCGCACGTCGACCGCTCGCACACCGGGCAACGCCGCTACAGCAACCGCGATCTGGACTGGCTGGACCTGGTGGGCAAGCTGCGGCTGACGGGCATGCCGGTGGCCGACATGGTCAGGTACGCGGAGCTGGTGCGTGAGGGCGAGAGTACGTACGGGGAGCGGTTCGAGCTGCTGGAGGCGACCCGCCGGGACGTCCTGGCCCGGATCACGGAACTCCAGGACACCCTCTCCGTACTGGACCGCAAGATCATGTTCTACGCCGACGCCGGGAGGCGGGACCGCTGAGCGCGCGGGTTCCGCTGAGTGCACCGGGCGGTCTGCCTGAACCCACCGGCGGCGCAGGGGTGTTCACAGCTCGGCGAGCAGTTCCGCCTTCTTGACCGCGAACTCCTCGTCCGTCACCAGCCCTGCCTGGTGCAGCTCCCCGAGGTGGCGGATCCGCTCGGCGATGTCGGCGGGGTCGCGGCGGCCCGCCGTGAGGGACAGGGCGGGGGCGGGCGCGGCCACGCGCACGGCGGCCAGCACCGCCGCCGCGAACGGCAGCGACTCGTGCACCGGCCCGTACCCGAGCCCGAACACGACCGCGGCCGGATCCTGGTCCGGCTGCGGGGGCGGGGCGGCGCCCGCGTCGCGCCGCAGCAGCCGCAGGTGCCCCTCGAACACCTCCGGTGAACGCCACTGGACCCCGCCCAGCTCGTCGACGGGGAAGCTCTGGTCGCCGGCCTTCCACTTCGTCGACGACGCCCCCGTCCACGACCAGCGGAAGCGGACCGCGCCGCCGTCGAAGGACGCCTTGCCGTCGTACGCCTTGAAATGGAGCGGCGGCTCGGGCGCGGCCACCAGGTGGTGACCGGCCGGCCCGCTCCCGGCGAGCCGGGCGCGCAGTTCGCCGGCGTAGTGCTCGGCGAGCGACTCGCGCTCGGCGGGCAGCACCAGCCGGTAGGGGTCCGAGCCCTCCTTGAGCTGACCGTCGGCCGCGTCCATCAGCGGGTCGGCGCCCGGTCGCGGCTCGGCGCGCAGGACGACGGTCCCGCGCCGGCCGGGCGTGAGCGTCACCGACGCGAGCGCGGCCAGCGGAACGCGGCGCTCGCCGAGCGCCTGGAAGAGCTTCGGTGTCCGTATCCCCCGTTCGTAGCGGATGAGCACGGAATCGGACTCGAACTCCCAGGCAGCATGAAATCCGGCCAGTACGTCACCCATGCGGCTCATCGTAGGCGGCACGAGCTGCTTCGTCCCTCCCCGCGCGGACCGCACTTCCTGCTGTCTCTACGCGCGTCCGGCCGTCGTCGTGCCGGGCAGTCCCGCCCGGCACCCGTCGTTGTCATGGGCGCACTGCACGGACCCGTACGCCCCCACGCCGATCTCGGCGAAGTTGGCCAGGCTGTCGGTGCCCGGCTCGAAGTAGCCCGCGTGGCCCTCGGCCCCCTCGGCCGACAGCACCCGGGCGCCGAACGCCGAGGAGACCGGGTCGGCGCCGTGGCCGAGGCCGCCCAGTTCCAGGTACGGCACGTCCCGGATCCAGTCGGTGGCGTCCCGCATCGCCCACACGTGGGCCGAGGTGCGCAGGTGGGAGGCGCGCGCCGCGCGCATGCCCGGGCTCCCGGCGACCGCTATGTCGGAGACCCGGCCGGGCAGGGCGTGTGCGGCGACACCGCAGAGCACCGAGCCGTAGCTGTGGCAGAACAGGGCGACGGGCGAGGTGCCGGGCAGCCCGCGCAGCAGCCCGTTCAGCCGGACGGCGCCCTCCTCGGCGCGCATCGCGGTGGCCGCGTCCACGCCGATGCCGCTGGGCGCGGTGTAGTCGGCCCAGGCGATCACGGCCGTCCGGGTGCCGGGGTCGGCGGTGTGTTCGGCGGCGAACAGCGAGCTCGCCATGCCGTACGGCGCCGAGTAGGGGCGGTAGGTCTTGCGGAACGTGATCAGGTCGGTGTCGACGCCGGGGACGACGACGGAGATCCGCCGG
Organism: Streptomyces sp. NPDC056160; assembly: GCF_042268205.1. Classification (NCBI taxonomy): domain Bacteria; kingdom Bacillati; phylum Actinomycetota; class Actinomycetes; order Kitasatosporales; family Streptomycetaceae; genus Streptomyces; species Streptomyces sp. NPDC056160. Next base: position 3,247 of record NZ_JBHJUW010000192.1, on the reverse strand, counting down.
GCGCGCGACAGGTCCCCGAAGACCTCGGCGACGCGGCCGGAGCCGGCCGGGTCGAAGGCGAGGATCTGGCGGCCCGGGGTCATCAGGTTGGCGAAGCGGTGCATCCGGCGGTCCGCAGCCTGCTGTCCGGCGGGGGAGAGCCTGCCGTCGTGCGTGCGTCCCCGCTCGATGTCACGCGCCTGGCCGAGCGCGATGCGGTTGGCCAGGTAGCGCAGCCGGACGGGGGCGCCGTTCATGTTGCCGACCGCGAGCGGGTAGCGGTGGGCGAGCCGGGCGCCGTCCTGGGCGGTGAGCGAGGTGAAGAAGCGGGTCAGCCGGGCGGGGTCGGCGTCCGGGTCCGGCAGCCGGTGCCCGTGCAGGCGGCCGTGGTCCCAGGCGGACAGGGAGGCCTGGAGGGCGGTGGTCCCGCGCTGGTGGCGCACGGCGGTCCAGCCGGTGGTCGCCAGCATCACGAAGACCACGGCCAGCGCGAGCAGCGCGCGCCAGACGTTGAGCTGCGGGGAGGTCTCGAAGGAAGTCACTGGGAGGACACACTAGGAGAACGGGAGGGTCTCGCGTTAACCGAGTGATGGGGATCACGTTTCGTGTGGCGTGACGAATTTCTCCGGCCGTACACGTGTTCAAGATCGGTGGCGCGTACGGCAGTTCATGATCCGGCGCTCAAGTGGCGTGAGGCGACGGACGGGTGGTGCGCCAGTTCCCGGTCAGCGCCGGTCCCACCTGATCGAGGTACGTGGCCGTGAGCGCCCGGATCGCCTCCAGGCTGAGGTCCGGGCCCGTGCTCCACTGACGGCCCGTCACCCGCATCGCGCCGCCGAAGACGGCCACCAGCAGGCGGGGGCGCGGATCGGCGTCCACGTCGAGTCCCTCGCGGGCGGCGAGCAGCCGCGCGATCTGCTCCTCGGTCTCCACCGAACGGCGCAGGTGCGCGGCGAGCAGCGCGGGCGTCGACTCGATCACCTGGAACATGCGCAGGTACAGCTCGACGGGCACGACGCTCAGCACGGCGTCGCTGATCGTCTCCCAGCCCTCCAGGACCGCCCGGCGCAGCGCCTCCATCGGGGCCTCCCGGGCCGGGCGGGCGCGCAGCGACTCGACGAAGTGCGCCTCGACCATGTCCTGCACGGCGAAGGCGGCCTCCTGCTTGCCGGGGAAGTAGCGGAAGAAGGTGCGCTGCGAGACGCCGACGGCCTCCGCGATCTCGTCCACGGTCGTCCGCTCGTACCCCACGGTGGTGAACAGCTCCAGGGCGGCCCGCAGCAGGGCGTCCCGGGTGCGTTGCTTCTTGCGCTCGCGCAGCCCCGGCCGTGGTGCCGCCTCGGCGGTCCCCGCCGTCTCCATGTACCTCTCCGGACCTCTCCTGCGAACTGTTTCCCCAGTTCAGCCTATAGGAGGGTGACATGTCAGTTACCGACTAGTGAATTGGTTTGTCATTTGTCAGCGGCTGACATTAGCCTCGAATGTATGACTAGTCAGACCACCGTCGACACGACAGGGCCGGGGGACAAGGCGTCAGCCCTGTCGGACCCCGCACCGGCCAAGGGGATGCGCGGACACCCGTGGTTCACGCTGATCACCGTCGCCGTAGGGGTCATGATGGTGGCCCTCGACGGGACCATCGTGGCCATCGCCAACCCGGCCATCCAGAAGGACCTCAAGGCGAGCTTCGCCGACGTCCAGTGGATCACCAACGGCTACTTCCTCGCGCTCGCCGTCTCCCTGATCACCGCGGGCAAGCTCGGTGACCGCTTCGGGCACCGGCAGACCTTCCTGATCGGCGTGACCGGCTTCGCCGCCGCCTCGGGCGCCATCGGCCTGTCGAACAGCATCGCCATGGTCGTCACCTTCCGCGTCTTCCAGGGCCTGTTCGGCGCGCTGCTGATGCCGGCCGCGCTCGGCCTGCTGCGGGCCACCTTCCCGGCCGAGAAGCTCAACATGGCCATCGGCATCTGGGGCATGGTCATCGGCGCCTCCACCGCGGGCGGCCCGATCCTCGGCGGCGTCCTCGTCGAGCACGTCAACTGGCAGTCGGTGTTCTTCATCAACGTGCCGGTCGGCGCCCTCGCCCTCGTCCTGGGCGCGCTGATCCTGCTCGACCACCGGGCCGAGAACGCGCCGCGCTCCTTCGACGTCCTCGGCATCGTCCTGCTCTCCGCCGCGATGTTCTGCCTGGTGTGGGCGCTCATCAAGGCGCCGGCGTGGGGCTGGGGCGACGGCAAGACGTGGGCGTTCCTCGCCGGGGCCGTTCTCGGCTTCGCGCTGTTCGCGTTCTGGGAGACGCGGGTCAAGGAACCGCTGATCCCGCTCGCCCTCTTCCGTTCGGTGCCGCTGTCCGCGGGTGTCGTGCTGATGGTCCTGATGGCCATCGCGTTCCTCGGCGGCCTGTTCTTCGTCACCTTCTACCTGCAGAACGTGCACGGGCTGAGCCCGATCAGCGCCGGTCTGCACCTGCTGCCGCTCACCGGCATGATGATCGTCGGCTCGCCGCTCGCGGGCGCGCTGATCACCAAGGCGGGCCCGCGCATCCCGCTGGCCGGCGGCATGGCCCTCACCGCCGTCGCCATGTTCGGCATGTCCACCCTCGACACGGGCACGGGCAGCGCCACCATGTCGCTCTGGTTCGCCCTGCTCGGCCTCGGCCTCGCCCCCGTCATGGTGGGCGCCACCGAGGTCATCGTCGGCAACGCGCCCATGGAGCTGTCCGGCGTGGCCGGCGGTCTCCAGCAGGCCGCCATGCAGATCGGCGGCAGCCTCGGTACGGCCGTGCTGGGTGCCGTGATGGCCTCCAAGGTCGACAACGACCTCGCCGGCAACTGGAAGGACGCGGGGCTCCCGCCGCTGACCGCCGCCCAGTCGGCGCAGGCATCCGAGGCGGTCCAGGTCGGCGTCGCGCCGGTACCGAAGGGCGTTCCGGCGGAGGTCGCCGCGAAGATCACCTCCGTCGCGCACGACACGTTCATCTCCGGCATGAGCCTCGCCTCCCTGGTCGCCGCCGGTGTCGCGGTGGTGGCCGTCCTGGTGGCACTGCTCACCAAGCGCGGGGTCAACGCGGAGGCGGGCGCGGGCGTCGGGCACATCTGACCGGTGCGGGCGGCCGCGGGCGGACGCGGATCGGCGCCGTCCCGCGGTTCCCCTATCAGGGTGACCGCACCGCCGAATCGTCGCCTCCGTCCCCGGCCGCAGGTGACAGTGGGTCAAGTCCTCCGCAGGGGAACGGGGGCGACGGCCGCGGCGCGCTGCTGGAGGG
>NZ_JBHJUW010000191.1:0-13065 GCF_042268205.1 Streptomyces sp. NPDC056160 | reverse complement strand
AGGCGGCGCTGCTCGCCGGCCGGATCGCGCTCGCGCTGGGCCGTCCGGCGCAGGCGGAGCGGCATCTGGCGGTCGCCGCGCGCAGCCGGTACGGCGGGCCGCCACTGGCGCGGATGACGGGCTGGGCCGCGCAGGCGCTGCGGGCGCGGGCGGCCGGTTCGGGCCGGGGGGTGCTGGAGGCGTGCCGGCGCGGCCTCGATGTGCTGGACGACCACCGGATGACGCTGGGCGCCTCCGAGCTGCGGGCCCGGGCCACGGCGCAGGGCGCCGAACTCGCCGCGCTGGCCCAGGAGGCGGCGCTCGCCTCCGGCAGCCCGCGGCGGCTGCTGGTGTGGAGCGAACGCTGGCGGGCGACCGTGCTGTCCGCGCCGCCCACCCGGCCGCCCGCCGATCCGGCGCTGCTCAGCGGCCTGACGGCGTTCCGTGAGATCGCGGCCCGCGCGGAGGAGGCCCGGCAGGACGGTCAACCGGTGCCGGCTCTGGAGCGGGAGCAGCGGCGCCTGGAGCGCGAGATCCGCTCCCGCACCCTGCACCTGCGCGGCGAGGCGCCCGGCGGCGGCGACCGCTTCCCGCCCGCGCGGCTGCTGGAGCGGCTCGGGGACGGGTGCCTGGTCGAACTGGCCGTACTGGACGGGCGGGTGCACGTGCTGCTGTGCGGCCGGGGGCGGGTACGGCGTTTCGAGGCCGGGCGGCTCGCGGACGCGGTGACGGAGGCCGAGCACGTGCAGGCGGGGCTGCGGCGCCTCGCGCATCCCGGTGCGGCGGCCCGGCTGCCGCTGGTGGAGGCGGCGGGCCGCCGCCTGGAGGAGCTGCTGCTGGGCCCGGCCGCCCGGCAGCTGGGGTCCGGGCCGGTGGTGGTTGTGCCGCCGGGTTCGCTGCACCGGGTGCCGTGGGCGCTGCTGCCGTCGCTGCGCGAGCGGGTGCTGAGCGTGTCCCCGTCGGCGAGCAGCTGGCTGCGCGCCCGCGAGACCGAACCCCCGCCGCTCACCCGCCCGGTGCTGGTGCGCGGCCCGGGGCTCGCGACCGGCGGTGCGGAGGTGCCCGAGCTGGCCGGGCGGTACGGGACGGCGACCGTGCTGGAGGAGGACGCGGCGCACGTGTCGCGGGTACTGCGGGAGCTGGACGGTGCCGCGCTCGCGCACATCGCCGCGCACGGCGCCTTCCGCGCGGACAGCCCGCTGTTCTCGTCGCTGACGATGGCGGACGGCCCACTCATCGTGCACGACTTCGAGCGTCTGGAGCGCAGTCCGTACCGGATCATCCTGTCGTGCTGCGACACGGCCCGGTTCGCCTCGGTCGGCGCGGACGAGCTGCTGGGTCTGGTCACCGCGCTGCTGCCGCTGGGCACGGCGGGGGTGGTGGCGTGCAGCGCGCCCGTCAACGACGAGGCGGTGGTGCCGCTGATGCTCGCGCTGCACAAGGGGGTCGGTGCCGGGCTGTCCCTGGCCGAGGCGCTGCGCGACGCCCGCGCCGCCGTGCCGGGCGACGCGACGCACCAGGCGACGGGCTGGGCGTTCTCGGCGTTCGGGGCGGCCTGAGGCACGGTCGCCTCGCCGCACGGTCGCCCCACCGCGCGGCGAAGCGACGCTCGCCGGGTCGCTACCCGGACCTGCGCCGCCACTCCCGCGCCAGCAGTTCGTAGGACCGTACCCGGGCGGCGTGGTCGTGGGTGATCGTCGTGATGAGCAACTCGTCGGCTCCGGTGGCGTCCTGGAGCTGTTCGAGCCGGTCGGCGACGCGCGCCGGTGAGCCGACGAAGCGGGTGTCGACGCGGTCGCGCACCAGTGCCCGGTCCTGGTCGCTCCAGGGCTGTGCGCGGGCCTCCTCGGGCGCCGGGTAGGCGATGGCGCCCTCGGCGGTGCGGATGGAGCGGACCCACAGCCCGTAGCCGGCGGCGAGGTGCCGGGCGGTGGCGTCGTCCTCGGCGACCACGACGTCGGCGGAGACGCTGACGTACGGCTTGTCGAGGACGTCGGAGGGCCGGAAGGCGGCCCGGTAGCCGTCCACGGCCTCCAGGACGGTGGCCGGGCTGACGTGGTAGTTCGCGGCGAAGCGCAGACCGCGCGCGCCGGCCTCCCGGGCGCTCGGCCCGCCGCTGCTGCCCAGGATCCACACCTGGAGGTCCGCTCCCTCGCCGGGCACCGCGTGGGCCTCGACGCCTTCCGCTGAGCGGTAGGTCCCGGCCAGCAGGGCGAGGAGATCGTCGAGTTGCTCCGCGTACTCCTGGGGCTCGGCGCCCGGGAGGTGGAGCAGCCGGCGTTGCAGGGCGAGGCGGGGCGAGCCGAGCAGGGACGCGAAGGAGAAGCGGGGCGGGATCAGCAGGCCGTTTCGGGCGCGGCCGTCGACGACCGGGGTGGCCGTCGGCGGCGGCGCGGCCGGCTCGGCCGGCGGGCGCCCGCCGGAGCGGCCGAGGCCCAGGTCGAGGCGGCCGGGGTGGAGGGCGTCGACCAGGCCGAACTCCTCGACCGTGGACAGGGCGGTACGGTGCCCGAGCTGGACGGCGCCGGAACCGAGCCGGATGGTGGAGGTGGCCGCGGCCGTCAGGGCGAGGAGGACCGCGGGCGAGCTGCCGGCCACGCCCGGGTTGAGGTGGTGCTCGGCGAACCAGTACCGGGTGTAGCCGAGGCGTTCGGCCCGCCGGGCCAGGTCGAGGGAGTTGCGCAGCGCGTCGGGCGCCGTGGCCCCGGAGGGGATCGGGACCAGGTCGAGGACGCCGAGAGGGGTGCCGAAGGACACGGGGGCTCCTCAGTGGACGTGGGCGGTGGGTGCGGGGGCGGCCGCCTGGCCCGGGAGCACCGGCTCCCAGGCGAACGGCGGGTCCGCGATCGTGCGGCGCAGCACGGGCGCGACCTCGCTCTGGAACAGTTCCAGCGAGTCGCGGTGCTGCGTGTCGGTCAGTTGGCCCGCGTCGGCCTGCACGTGCTGCACGGTGTGCCCGAACCGCTCGTGGTAGCGGTGCACCTTGTCGATCACCTGCTCCGGGCTGCCGATGAGCGCCGAGGAGCGCTCCGCGAAGTCCTCGAGCGTCTCGAAGACCACGGGCAGGCCCGCCTTCTCCTGGAAGGCCAGGTTGCTCTCGAAGACGGGCCGGTAGGCGGCGAGCGCCTCCTGCGAGGTACGGGCCACGTACAGGCCCGCCGAGCCCGCGCCGACCGCGATGTCCGCCGGGTCGTGGCCGTAGTGCTCCCAGCGTTCGCGGTAGTGGCGGACCAGTGCGGCGTACGGCTCGATCGGGTGGGTGACGTTCGCGGAGAACAGCGGGTCGCCGTAGCGGGCGGCGAGGTCGACGCTCTCCTGGCTGGTCGCGCTGCCGTGCCAGACCCGCACGGGCCGCTGGTACGGGCGCGGCCACACCTCGGCGTCCTTCAGCGGCGGCCGGAAGCGGGTGTCGGCGCTCACCCTGTCCTCGCGCCAGATGGTCCGGAACACCTCGTAGCTCTCGGCGTTGCGGTCCCACTGGTCCTCGGGGGTGACGTGGAACAGGTCCCGCTGGGCGGTGCCGTTGCCCTTGCCGATGATGAGGTCGAGCCGGCCGCCGGAGAGGTGGTCCAGGGTCGCGTAGTCCTCGTAGGCGCGGACGGGGTCGAGCAGGCTGAGGGTGGTGACGGCGGTGAAGAGCCGGATGCGCCGGGTGAGCGCCGCGATGTGGCTGAGCACCACCGTGGGCGCCGAGGAGAGGAAGGGCCGCTCGTGCCGCTCCCCCACCCCGAAGCCGTCGAAGCCCAGTTCCTCGGCGAGCACGGCGTTGTCGAGGACCTCCCGGAAGCGGTCGTGGGTGGGCTTCAGTACGCCGGTGGCCGGGTCCGGGCGGTGCACGATCAGGGTGATGGCGAGGAACTTCACGAGGCCGCCTTCTCCTCGCGCGCGTGGTCCGGGTGGGCCAGGCCGAGGTGGTCGCGCAGGGTCGTGCCCTCGTAGTCGGTGCGGAAGACGCCCTGTTCCTGCAGGAGCGGGACGACCTTGTCGGCGAACGGGTCGAGGCCGCCGGGCGTGATGTGCGGGACGAGGATGAAGCCGTCGCAGGCGTCGGCCTGGACGAAGTCGTCGATGGTCTTCGCGACGGTGGCGGGTGCGCCGACGAACGTCTGCCGGTTGCCGGTGTCGATGACCAGGTCGCGGATGGACCAGCCGTGGGCGGCGGCCCGTTCGCGCCACTCGCGTGCGGTGGCCAGCGGGTCGCGGTACATCCGCACCTGGGCCCGGCCGCGCGCGATGTGCTGCTCGCTGATGTCGGGGTCGATGTCGGGCAGCGGCCCGTCCGGGTCGTACGCCGACAGGTCGCGGTTCCAGACGAACTCCAGGTGCTTGATCGCGGTGGCGCCGCTGACCTGTTGCCGGCGCACTTCACGGGCCAGTTCCTCGGCCTCGGCGTCGGTGTCGCCGAGCACGAAGGTCGCGGCGGGCAGGATGAGCAACTGGTCCTGTCGGCGGCCGTACTTGGCGAGGCGGCCCTTGACGTCCTTGTAGAAGGCCTGGCCCTCCGCGAGGGTGGCGTACCGGCTGAAAATGGCGTCGGCATCGGCGGCGGCGAACTCGCGGCCCTCCTCCGAGTCGCCGGCCTGGAAGATCACCGGCCGTCCCTGCGGGGAGCGCGGCACGTCGAACTGACCGTGGATGTCGAAGTGCTGCCCCTTGTGCACGAAGGCGCCGGCCCGGGCGTCGCGCAGGAAGGCGCCGGCGCCCTGGTTGGCGACGATCTCGTCGCCGTGCCAGGAGTCGAAGAGTTCGTTCGCCGTGGCCAGGAACTCCCGGGCGCGGGAGTAGCGCTCCTGTTGCGGCAGGAAGCCGCCGCGCCGGAAGTTCTCGCCGGTGAAGGCGTCCCAGGAGGTGACGACGTTCCAGGCGGAGCGGCCCGCGGAGAGGTGGTCGAGGCTGGCGAACTGGCGGGCCACCTCGTAGGGCTCGTTGAAGGTGGAGTTGATGGTGCCGGTCAGGCCGAGGCGGTCGGTGACGGCGGCGAGGGCGGCGAGGACGGTGAAGGTGTCCGGGCGGCCGACGACGTCCAAGTCGTATATCCGTCCCCCCTGTTCGCGCAGGCGCAGGCCCTCGGCGAGGAAGAGGAAGTCGAACTTGGCGCGTTCGGCGGTGCGGGCGAAGTGGGTGAAGGAGCTGAAGTCGATGTGGCTGCCGGCCGCCGGGTCGCCCCAGACGGTGGTGTTGTTGACTCCGGGGAAGTGGGCGGCCAGGTGGATCTGCTTGTGCGGCTTGCTCATGGCGTGCGGTCCTTCCGGCTCAGGCGGTGACGGCTGCGGCGGTGGCGGTGGCGGTGGCGGCTGAGGCGTAGCGGTTGGCGGGGCGGGCGAGGCCGAGCCGGCCGCGCAGGGTGCCGGCCTCGTAGGCGTGCCGGAAGAGGCCGCGGCGCTGGAGTTCGGGGACGAGGTCCCGGGTGATCCTGGGCAGGTCGTGGCCGAGGACGGCCGGCCGGAGCCGGAAACCGGTGAGCCCGCCGGTGCGCAACTCCTCCAGCAGGTCAGCGAGTTGCGGGGCCGTGCCGGTGAAGACGCGGGCGTCGCCGGCGTACTCGGCGCCGTCGAGGGTGTCGAGGCGGTCCTTGCGGGCGGCGGCCCGCGCCGGGTCGTCGTCCAGGAGGACCACGAGGTCGCCGAAGACGTGCAGCGGCTCGTCGGCGCGGCCCGCCGTCCGCTGTTCGGCGCGGATCTCCTCGACGATGCGGCGGGCGTCGGCGGCGTCGCGCGGGGTGACGTAGCCGATGTCGGCCTGGCGGGCGAGCAGCCGGTAGGGGACGGTCTGGTGGGCGAGGGCGCTGACGACCGGCTGGCCCTGTGGCGGACGGGGTGTGATGGAGGGGCCCTTCACGCTGAAGAAACGGCCCTCGAAGTCGATGTAGTGCAGTTTGTCGCGGTCGATGAAGCGGCCGGTGGCCGTGTCGCGGATCTCCGCGTCGTCCTCCCAGCTGTCCCACAGCCGCCGCACGACCTCGACGTGGTCGGCGGCCTCGTCGAACAGTTCGGAGATCCGCTCCTGTCCGGCCGGGCTGCGCAGGCTCTCCAGGGTGATCGGGGGGAAGGTGCGGCGGCCGAAGTGGGCGGCCTCATGGGGGCGGGGCGTGATCTGGACGCGCAGCCCGGCCCTGCCGCCGCTCACATGGTCGAGGGTCGCGATCGCCTTGGAGATGTGGAACGGCTCCGTGTGCGTGGCCACCACGGTCGGCACCAGTCCGATGTGCCGGGTGAGGGGTGCGACGTGGGACGCGATCAGTACGGCGTCCAGCCGGCCGCGGACCTGGTCGGTGCGGCCGTCCGGTTCGCCGAAGCGGGAGGACTGCTGGCCGAGCCCGTCCTCGAAGGTCACGAGGTCGAGCAGCCCGTGCTCGGCCTCCGTGACGAGGTCGGCCCAGTACCGGGCGGTGAACAGGTCCTGGGGCCGGGACACCGCCTCCCGCCAGGAGGCGGGGTGCCAGCCGGTGCCGTCGAGCGCCACGGCGAGGTGCAGTGGGCCGGGGGAAGAGGAGGTCGTGGACATGCGGGTGCCTTCCTGGAGGTCCGTGGGTCAGGAGTTGTCGAGGGGCAGGCCGGGCGGGTCGGTCTCCGCCTTGGGGACGGCCTCGTCGGAGAGGTTCCAGGCGGCCAGCCACTTGCCGTACTGACCGCCTCGGATCAGGTGGTCGAGGGCGTCGGTGAGCGGCTTGGCCAGTGCGCTGTCCTTCTTCGCGGTGGCCGCGATCAGGCCCTGCAGGCCCGCGCCCGCACCGGAGAAGGTGCCCGCGTTGCGGGTGGCGCGGGGCGTGTTCGCGCTCTGCCGGACGTGGTAGGCGATACCGGGGTCGGGGCCGAAGTAGGCGTCGATACGGCCGCTCGCCAGGGCCAGGTAGGTGCTGTTGCTGTCCTGGTAGTACTTGACGGTGAGCCGCTTGCCCTCCCGGGCGAGCCGGTCCTTCCACTCCAGCAGGATCTTCTCCTGGTTGGTGCCGGAGCCGACGGCCACGGTCTTCCGGGCGAGGGCGCGGTAGTCGCCGCGGAAGGTCCAGGTGCTCTTCGCGGGCACCTCGAAGGCGAGGTTGTCCTGCCGGTAGGAGGCAAACTCGTACTTCTTCTTGCGTTCCTCCGTGACGGTGACGTTGGAGAAGGCGACGTCGGTCCGGCCGCTGTCGATGCCGACGAACATGTTCTCCCAGGTGGAGTTCTTCAGCTCGGGCTTCAGACCGAGGACCGCTGCCACCAGCCGGCCGAGGTCGGGCTCGGCACCGGTGAGGGTCTTCTGGTCCCCGCCGACGTACGCCAACGGCGGGAAGCCGGAGGGCAGCGCGCCGACGCCGATGACGAGCGTGCCTCTCGCCCGTACGGCGGCGGGCAGTTCGGCGTGCAGGGCCTTGACCTCGGGCACGTCGAGGGTGGTTGGCCGGGCGGCGCCGTTGGAGAGCTGTCCCACGGTGACCTTCCCGGCGGCGTCCCCGGTGGCGGTGGCGGCCTCGCTGTCACCGCCGCAGCCGGTGAGGAGGAGGGCGAGGGTGACGAGGGCGGTGCCGGCGGTGAGTGCGCGCGGGACCCGGCCGGGGGGACGCAGGGTGGGCATGGCTGTCCTTCGCAGGAGTAGGGGACGGTGGTGGACCGGCGCCCGGTCCACCGCGGCGAGGAGCGGGGTGGTCATACGGCGGCTTCGCGGCGCACGCGCTCCCGCAGCCCGGTGAGACGGCCGCGCAGCCTCTGCAGCGGGGTCGGCGGCAGCGCGCGCTGGGCGCTCCGGGCGTAGTGGCGTTCGACGTGGAACTGGACGACGGAGACGGCGCTGGTCAGGACCAGGTACCAGGCGGTGACCACCAGCAGCAGCGGCACGATGTCGCCTGGGTAGGTGGAGCCCATGGTCTGCGCGGAGCCGAAGAGGTCGAGCAGGGAGACGTAGAAGACCAGGGACGTGCTCTTGACGAGGCCGATGAGCTGGTTGACGTAGTTCGGGACGATGGAGCGCAGGGCCTGCGGCAGGACGATCCGCCGGAACTGGCGGGTCCTGGGCAGGCCGAGTGCGGCGGCGGCCTCGTACTGGCCCTGGTCCACGGAGAGGATGCCGCCGCGGACCACCTCGGCCGCGTAGGCCGCCTCGTTGAGGCTGAGCCCGACGACGGCGACGGCCATGTCGGTGGCCAGCCGGGACTCGTCGAACCGGAAGAAGGCCGGACCGAACGGGATGCCGATGCTGACGGTCCGGTACAGGGCGGAGAAGTTGTAGAGGAAGATCAGCACCACGATCAGCGGCACGGACCGCAGCGCCCACACGTAGGTCCAGCTGACCGCGCGCAGCACCGGGCTGCGGGAGAGCCGGGCCAGGGCGAGGACGACGCCGCCGAGCAGGCCCAGCACGGCGCTGAGCGCGGTGACTTCGAGGGTGACGAGGAGGCCGTCGAGGATGGTCGGCCGCAGGAACCAGTAGCCGAAGCGGTCCCACTGGTAGAAGGGGTTGGTGACCAGGCCGTGCGCGAACTGGGCGACCAGGACCAGTACGACGGCGGTGGCGAGCCACCGGCCGGGGCGGCGCGAGGGCCGTATCCGCAGGGTGGGCAGGGGCAAAGGCGTGGTGGCGGCCGGCGTTGCCTCGGCGAGGGACACGGCGGCGCCAGGGGGTTCACTCATGGGTGGGCTCCGGCGGAGTCGGACGCCCCGGGCCACGGCGGCGGTCGCACCCGGCCGCGCCGGCGGCGCGCAGCGGGGGCGTGGACCGCTGGGCGGACGGCATCGGACCGGTGGAGGCGCGGTGGCGGGGCGGGCGGACGGCGGATCACCGCGACTGCGGTGTCCGGCTCTCGGGCGGGGCTGCGGGAAGTTCGTCAGCCCCGGCGGCGGGCACGGCCCGGCGCGGTACACAGCGCGCTGCTGACCCGGAGCAGGTCGACGGCACGGTCGGCGACCAGGCGCTGCGCGGACGGCGGAACGCAGCCCTGGGCACGGCCCGTGGCCGTCCGGGGAACTGCGTACATGTCCGTCACCTGTCGCTCGTCGCTGTGGGGCCCGGGAGCCGGATCCGCGGGGCGGGCCGTGTGGGCCGCCGCGCGCGTCGTCGTGACCGTCCGGGGCGCCCGGGCGTCCGGTCCCGGTCAGGGGTGTACGGGCGCGTGGTCCCGCGCCCCTTCCGGGCCGTAAGTTAAGTCAGTCGTCCGTTCGGAAGTCAACGCCGGTCCGTCAGGTGGACCGTCGGGTACGGCGGTTCAGGGCCGGTGGATCCGGCGGGTGCCGTCCGCGTGGGCGGCCCAGTCGAGGATCTGGACGGCGGCGCCGGCGGCCTCCAGGCCCCGGCAGCGGGCGTGGTGGCGGCGGGCGGTGCCGGCCAGGTCGAGGTGGGCGGCGAAGGCCGGGTACGCGGTGAGACGCCGGGCGTGGTCCCACAGGGCGGGACGGCCGGCGATGCGGTGCACCGCGTGGGCGTCGAGGTGGTGGCGGTGCACGGTGTCGAGCTGGACGAGGGTGACCCACAGCGTCACGTCGGCGCCGGTGAGCCGGTCGCCCGTGACGTGGTCGTGGCCGGTCAGCCGGTGCTCCAGTTCGTCCAGCGCGCCGAGCAGCACGTCGAGCGCCGAGGCGCGTTCCGCCGGATCGCCGTCCGCGCGCCCGGCGCGCTGGGCGGCCTCCTCCACACCGCGTGCGCACAGCCGCTCGACGGCCTCGATCTCGGCGGCGGCGGCGCGCGGGTACAGGGCGGCCCTGCCGTCGCCGAAGTACCGGTCCAGGTCCCGGGTGATGTCGGGGGCGTGGGTGCTGACGATCCGTCCCGACCAGCCGTCGCTGAGGACCGGGGCGAGCGCCGGGCCGGGGTGGCGGTGGGCGCTCGCCTCGTACAGCGGTTCCAGGGCCGTGTGGCCGCCGTCCGGTCCGTCCGGGACGGCCGGCAGGAACGTCACCGGACAGCTGTCCGCGATGTCCAGCAGGCTGTGCGTGACGGCGATGGCCAGCCCCTGCGGACAGGCGGTGGACAGGTGGAGGCGGTAGCGGCCGGGCACGGCGTAGTGTCCGCTGCGCGCGTCCCGGCCGATGCGGCCCCGGAACGCGGGCGCGGGGCGGGTGGCGACGTGAGCGGCCTGCGGTGTGACGGACATGGGTCTCCCCGGGTACGGGCACGCGCGAAGGCACGCGCTGCGGAAGCGGTGTCGGAGCCGTGGAGCCGGGGCCAGGCACTGCGGACCTGGAGACGCCCGGCTCAGCCGGGAGCGCCGAGGGCGCTGCAGACGCGCAGCAGGTCGATGTGGCGGCGCGAGGTGAGCAGGGGCGAGACGGGCGGGGGCGCGCCGGGCAAGGGTGCACCGAGCGGGGCGACCTCGCCGGCCGGGGGCGACGGCCGGGACGTACGGCTCACACGGCCGGTCTCCGGCTCAAGGCGCCACATGATTCCCTACCTGTTCACTAGGATTCCTCTCTGGAGTGTCGGGCCACCTGGAGCCACAGTCAAGGGGGTGTCCACGGGGGAGGAAAGGCGGCGTCCACCGGGCGGGGCGGGCAGGCGGCGTCCACCGGGCGGGGCGGGCGGACGGCGCCCGGACGCGCACCGCCGCCGGGCTGAACCCCACGGACGAAAGGGCGGCCGGCGACCGGCCCCGGAGCAGGATGGCGTTGTTCGGCGAGGAAGGTTCGCGGCCCCCGCACCCCGCTGCGCCCCGCCCCCACAACTCCCCCTCCCCAGCCCCCGTGATGATTGTCCCGGACTCGGTGGTGGCGGGTGGACGAACCTGCGAAGATCGCTCGACGTCCCGGCCGCGACGCGTTCGCGCGCGCGTGCGGACGGCGGGAGCCGGCCGGGCGGGAACGACGACGGGGGCCGGGGGTTCTGTGCTGCGGACGATGCTCACGATCGGGCTTCCGATCGACGACGACGGTCAGGACGGACCGCCGTCGCTGGAACAGCAGGAACTCGACCCGCTCGCCGAAGCCCCGCGCCACGCCGCGGACGTCGCGAAGGCGCTGGCGCGTTTCGGCTACCGGCCTCCCTCCGCAGGCGGCGACGCGCCTTCGTCCGCCGAGGCGGGGGGCGGCGACCCGTCCGGCCGGATCCGGGCCGCGATCACCATGCCGGACGACGACACCGCCGTACTCGTCGTGCACCTGGTGGCGCACGGCCGGATCGCCGCCTCCGGCGAGCGCACGCTGCACGCGGTGGGCCGGGACGGGCGCAACTGCCCCGCCCCGAGGACGGCCCGGAGGGCCGCCGCGGCGAGCGGCCCGCGTGCGTGCGCCGGTGGGTGAACATCGCGGACCCCGGCGACCCGGTGGCCATCCCTTCGGGGCTCGGCCGCGCATTCCGGGGAATCGGCCTCGACCTGACGGACACCGTGCACGCGGGCTACGGGTTCCACCACGCGAAGAACTACCTGTCCTGCGCAGCCACGGCGGCGGTCACAGGGCCGTACGCCGGCCTGTGACGCGGACGGCGACCGCCCATCCCCCCTTCGGCCGGCGTCTTCGGTCCCCTGACCAGACGTCAGCCTCTCCTCCGCAGCCAGAACGACGGCACCGCGACACCCGCCTTCTGTCAGCGCCCCGGAGCCGCACCGGTCCCCAACTGGTTCCCGACCGGCCCTCGAGAATGATCGAGGGGCCGCTTCAGATCTGCTCTGAAACGGCCCCTGACCTGCGACTTCGTAAAGTCGGGACGACAGGATTTGAACCTGCGACCCCTTGACCCCCAGTCAAGTGCGCTACCAAGCTGCGCCACGTCCCGATGCGTCCGTGCGGTGTCCCGTGCGAACGCGCGGGTCAACCCTACCGCACCCGCGCGGCTGCTCTCAGCCGGTCGGGGCGCCCGCACGGGTGGTGATCTCCCCCGCGGCCTCCTGCTCGGGGTCGACGTCCTTGGCGTAGGCGAGGAAGTCGTCGACCATGCGGTGGAACAGGGTGGCGAGCCGGCGCAGCTCGTCGGCCGACCAGCCGGACAGGGCGGCCTCCATGCCCCGGGCGCCGACCTCCCGGACGCGCGCTATGGCGTCCCGGCCCGGCTCGGTGAGCCGGATACGCTGGGCCCGGCGGTCGTCGGGGTCGGGGACGCGGGTGACGTGCCCGGACTTCTCCAGCTGCTGGACGGTGCGGGTGACGTGGGAGGCCTCCACACCCAGGCGGTGGGCCAGCTCGCCGGGCCGCAGCGGCTCGGAGTCGGCGATCTGGCGCAGCAGGGCCACCGCGGCGCGGTCCAGCGGAACACCGGCCAGAGCCATCAGCTTCTCGTGCTGCCGGGCCCGCGTGCTCAGGTACGTGATCCGGGTGAGGGCACGCTCGATCTCGGCCACTTCGGGCGAGACGGGTCCGGGGGGCGGGGGTGCGGTGGACATGGGGCCAGTTTACCATATCGTTGCGTTACTCAAGTAGTTCGCGAGTGCACTCGCCGTGAACGCGGATCCGGGCGCAGTGCACGCGTCCGGGCACGGTACGCGGAGCCGAGCGCGAAGAACGCGTCCGAGCGCGGGGAACGCGTCCGAGCGCGGCCCCTGGGACGTCCCCGCCGTCCCCGGGACGCGGGGACGGCATTGCGGGCCGGCCGCACGGAAACGCTGGGCGGCAGGTGATCACGGCACGTGGTCACAGAACGACAGCCCGGAGGTTTCCATGATCCGACGGACCCTCACCGGCGGCCTGCTGGCCACGGTCGCGATGCTCGCGCTCGTGCCCACCGCCGCCGACGCCGCCCCGGCCGCCCCCGCACCGCGCACCGCCGTGTCGGCGACCGTCCCCGACCTGCTCCCCGCACACCTGCTCCAGCCGGCGCTCCCCGTCGCCCGGCACGCCGCTCACCCCGCCACCCACCACGTCAACCACCGTGCCACGCACAGGCGTTCACACCGCGCCTTCGGACGGGTGGTCACCTACCGTTCGCCGCTGCACGTTCGCTCCGGCCCGGGCACCGGCTACCACGTGATCGGCGTACGGCACGCGGGACGGCTGGTGGCGCTCAAGTGCCGGGCCTACGGCTCGTGGGTGCGCGGCACGCACCAGTGGTACCGGCTCGCGCACGTACGCGGCTACGTCTCCGCCCACTACGTGCGGGTGGTGCGCGGCACCGTGCCGTGGTGCTGACGCGCCGCGCCCTCCGCGCACGGTGACACGACCGGCCCGCCGCGGGAACCCCGGGTTCCCG
>NZ_JBHJUW010000190.1:0-13219 GCF_042268205.1 Streptomyces sp. NPDC056160 | reverse complement strand
CGACGAGATCCTCGAACGCCTCGCCGGCTACCTGAACCGCCTACCGAACCCCAAATCCTAGATATGCAGTCCTCCCAAGACTCGGGACACTAGGGATCTTCGGTGCCGCCCCGCCGCTGGAGATCGACGACGCCGAGTGGCGCCTCTACTTCGAGGTCAACGTGCTCTCCGCCGTCCGGCTCATCCGCGCCTACCTGCCCGGCATGAAGGAACGGGGCTGGGGCCGCGTCCTCAACCTCGCCAGCGATTCGGCCGTGGCCATCCCCGCCGAAATGATCCACTACGGCATGACGAAGACCTCACTGCTCGCCGTCCGCCGCGGGTTCGCCAAGGACGCCGCCGGTACGGGTGTCACCGTCAACTCCGTCATCGCCGGGCCGACGCACACCGGCGGCGTCGAGTCGTTCGTCCGCGAACTCGTCGGCGACGCGCTGCCGTGGGACCAGGCGCAGCACGAGTTCATGGTCAAGTACCGTCCCCAGTCCCTCCTGCAACGTCTCATCGAGCCCGAGGAGATCGCCCACCTGGTCGTCTACCTCGCTTCCCCCTACGCCTCCGCCACCACCGGCGGCGCCGTCCGCGTCGACGGCGGCTACGTCGACTCGATCCTCCCCTGAGGCCGGGGCGCCGGACCGGCCACGTCCCGGGGCGAGTGGGGCCGCGGGCCTTCTCGGCCGGGGCGCGGTCAGCGGCCTGTGTGCTCGGCCAAGGCGTCGATGATCTCGTTCCACAGTTCCCGCGGGCGGTCGTGCCCCATGTCGGGGATCAGGCGCAGTTTCGCCCCGGGTACCAGCTCGGCGGTGCGTTTCCCACCGCTCGGGTCGATCAGGGTGTCGTCCAGGCCATGTATCACCAGGGTCGGCACCTGGAGCCCGCGCAGTGCGCCGGCGCGTGAGCCGCCGAGGATCATCGCCCCGAGCTGCCGCCCGACTCCGGCCGGGTAGTAGGCCCGGTCGTAGCTTCGGGCGGCCAGTTCACGCAGGGCGGCCGGGTCGCCGTAGCGCTTGGAAGCCCACACCAGCTCCCGGTCCGCCGCCGCGATGTACCCCTCGCGGTCCGAGGGCTTCGGGGCGAAGAGCACGGACCGGGCCTCGGCACCGGACCGGCCGTAGTCGGGCTCGCCGGTCGAGGACATCATCGACGTCAGCGTCCGTACCCGCGCCGGGCTGCTGACGGCCATCGTCTGGGCGATCATGCCGCCCATGGAGGACCCGACCACATGCGCCCGCTCGATTCCGAGCGCGGTGAGCAGGCCGAGGCCGTCGTCGGCCATGTCCTGCAAGGTGTACGGCACCATGGCGAGGGCGGACGCGAGGTCGCCCGAACTCACGGCCTCGATGAACCGGGCCACGTCGACGGGGTGATCGTCGAACTTGGTGGACAGCCCGCAGTCACGGTTGTCATAACGGATCACGTAGCGGCCGCGTTCCGCGAGGGCGCGGCAGAAGTCCTCGTCCCAGGCGATCAACTGCGCGCCGAAACCCATCACGAGCAGGACGGGCGGGTCGGAGGGGGCACCGAAAGCGTCGTAGGCGAGGGACACTCCGGGCGAGACGTCGGTGATCGGCATGCTGGGAGTGTCCCAGCACGCCGATCCGCCGCGCGCACCCGGGCGTCGGCGGCGCGGCGGCCGGTACCCGGATATCGGCAACGTGGCGGCCGTAGCCGGTATCGGTAGCGTGGCGGTGGCCGCCCGCTCCCGCCGCGCGGACTGCACGCGTGCTCAGGCGTAGTAGTGGATCGTCCCGTGCAGCGCCGGTGCGGCTCCCTCGCAGTGCTGGGTGAACGTGGCCGCAAGCGCTGTGACCGTGCCTCCCATGTCACGTGCCAGCTTGGTGATGGTCAGTGAGCCGTTGCTCGCGTTGCAGCCGCCGAAGCCGGACACGTCGAGCCCCGCCGTGCCGGGGCCGCTGCTCCGCTCGGTGGTGTAGGTGTGACCCGGCTCGAACACCTCGCCCGTGGGCGGGACCAGGAGGGCAGACCAGTTCTCCCGCTTGCCGGACGCCTCGAAGGACAGGCCGCCGACTCCCCAGGGACGGAGGGAGAAGAGGCTGGTGGCGCCGGTGTGGGTGCCGGTGCGGCCCTGCCCGACGTAGTCGCCCGGCTCGCTGGCGTAGGAGAAGGACAGCGGGTAGGCGCGGTACTTGATCACCCCTTTGAGCGCGGGCGCGTCAGGCGCCTCGCAGCGCTGGGTGTAGGTGGCGTCCAGCATGCTGATCGCGCCGGAGCCGTCGGTGGCGATCTGGTTGACCGAGAACTGGCCGTAGACCCTGTTGCAGCCGCGCGACTGACCGTTGGCGTCCAGACCGGGGGCCCGGCCGGTGGCGAAGCCCGCCCTTTCGGCATCGCGGTAGACGCCCGGGTGGAGCTTCTCTCCCGCGGGGGCCGCGAGTTCCACGGTCCACCAGTCGCTGTCGTTCTCGATCCGCGCGGTCAGCGCCTCCGCGGTCCCCTCGACGGTGATCGTGGCCGTCTTCGGGGTGTACGCGACGCTGCCGCCCTGGCCGACCCAGTCCCCGTTCTCGCTGGTGTGGCTGTACTTCGTCACGGCGACCGGCGCCGCGGTGGCCGCCTCGGCGGGCGAGACCAGCCCTGCGGTCAGGCCGATCGCCGCGGCCAGGCCGACGAGGCCGACCAGCACGCCGGACGAACCTCGGCCGCCGCGTCCGCTCCCTTTCTCGCGCCCTTCTCGTCCCCTTCGCCCTTCTGGTCCTCTTCGTCCTTCGCGTTCTTCGCGTGTGCCTCGTGTGCCTCGTGTGCGAGTACGCACAGTACGTTCCCCCTCCTCGGCCAGAGCCTCCCCGGCCCCGGACATCTGCCGTTCTGCCGTTCTGCCGTTCTGCCGTTCTGCCGTGCTGCCGTCACGCCTGCCTCACGCCTGCCGTCACGACAGACAGTGGCGTGTCCCCGATCACCCGTCCCAAACCCCTGGATTCCGCCGTTCCATGCGCCGGACGCCCTGTCAAGTGGCGCGGTCACAGACCCGTTCGGCCTCGGCGGCGGCCACACTGCGTCGCACATCGGCGTCCGCCAGCTCCTGGCGCTCGGCAGCGCCCGGGTTCCCGCCTGCGGCGATCTGGTCCTGGTAGGCCTTCTTCGTCTGGTCGAAATCCTTCTGTGCCCGGTCCGCGGCGGCCTGCGCACTCGTGCAGTCGTCGGTCGTGGCGGCGGCCGCCGGGAGCACGGCGACGGGAAGAGCGAGCAGTACGGCTGCGGCGGCTGTTCCGGCGAGCGAGCGCATCGATCCCATGTCCTGGAACTCCCTTGCCCCTGGCGCACCGCCCCGCGACCCGGCGCGCACTGGTGTCTGCACACCAACCTGGTGCCCGCACACCACCCTCCCCCCGGAAGCCGGGCACCGCCAGCGAGGCGCCCTCTGAGGCGAAGGGGCGTGTCACCCATTCGGCCTAGTCAAGGTGCTGCCCCACCAGGCAGGGCCTGCACTGGAACGAAAGCGTCCGGCAACGAGGAGGCACATGCGCGGCACAACTGCCCCGATCGCCATCATCACGGCGGCCCTGACCGTGGGGCTGCTCGCCCCCGGGGCCCGGGCCGACCCGGCGGCCCAGGTGTCACCGACGACGGTCAAGGCCGGGAGTACGGTCACGGTTCGCGCCAGCTGCGACACGGGCACGGCGGAGACCGTCGACGCCACGTCCCAGGCCTTCGAGAACGGCACAGTCACGCTGCGCCGCGCCCAGGGCACCGGCTACACCGGACAGGCCACGATCGCCCCGGCCGAGAACTTCACCTCCGGCGGTCCCGACCCCGTCGGGCGCCTGTCCCAGTGGGGCGTCGACGGCAACTGCCCCGACGGCCGCGGGTTCCACGCCGCCTTCACCGTGGACCGGGGTCACTGACCCGGGTGTCACGGGGCCGGGCGTGACAACACCGTCTCCGGTACGGCCGAGGGCGCCGCGGAGGCCGTGGACCCGACCGCACGACCGGCCCGACCCGCCCCACCCGCCCGGCCGGCCCGCGCCTGCTTGACCTTGACACGGTGACAAGGTCTTCACTGCGGCGCAGGAGGTGGTCGCCATGACCAGGGCGGAAACAGGAGACGGCACGCAGCCGGTGCTGAACCCAGTACGGAAGGCGATGCAGGACTCAGTACGGGAGCCGGTGCAAGACTCGGTACGGGACTCGGTGCGCGATGCCGGGCGGGTCGTCCGTGGGCTGGAGAACGGCAGTTCGTCGGTGCGGTTGCAGGCCGCGCTCGCCGCCGGTACGACCCCGGACCCGCGGTTCGTCGGCACACTCGTCGAACGGTGCGCGACCGAGCCCGAACCGTACGTACGGGAAATGCTCACCTGGGCGCTCACCCGCCACCCGTCCTCGACGACGCTCCCCAAGCTCGTCGCCGAACTGCGCTCCGAGCGGGCGCAGGCGCGGAGCCAGGCGCTGCACACGCTGTCCAAGATCGGGGACCGGCAGGCGTGGCCGGCGGTCACCCGGTCGCTCCTGACCGACAGCGACGACGAGGTGGCGCGATGCGCCTGGCGGGCAGCGGTCGTCCTCGTGCCCGAGGAGGAAGCACCGGCGCTGGCCGAAGTCCTGGCGACACAACTCGGGCGCGGCGGACGCGAGATGCACTTGAGCCTCAGCCGGGCGCTGATCGCGCTCGGAGAGGTGGCAGTCATGCCTGTCCTGCGTGCGGCGACGGCCCACACCGACCCCCGGGTGCGCGGGCACGCGGTCGGCACGGAACAGTTGTTGCGCGACCCGGATGCCGGACACGACTTCGCGATCGGGGAGGCGAGGCGCATCGTAGCCCTCGGCACGACCGGCCAGGAGGAGTGATACGTGTGTTGATCGGCGAAGTGGCACGGCGCTCCGGGGTCAGCGCCCGCATGCTCAGGCACTACGAGGCGCTCGGCCTGGTGCGGCCGAACGCTCGTACCGGCACCGGGTACCGGGAGTACTCCGGCGAGGACATCCAGCGGATCTTCCACATCGAGAGCCTGCGGTCCCTGGGGCTGTCGCTGCGCGATGTCGCATGCGCGCTGGACGATCCCGGATTCGAACCCTCGGCGCTCGTCGACGACCTGGTCCGCCGGACCCGGCAGCGCATCGCGGAGGAGACGGAACTGCTCACACGGCTGTGCCGGATCGGTGCGGCGGAACCCGCCGGCTGGGACGACGTCCTCCGCAGCGTCGCCCTGCTGCACGCCCTCGGGTCGCAGAGCGCCGGGAAGCGCCAGCGCGCGGCGCTGTCCTCCGTCGAGCAGGCTCGGATGCCGGTGGAAGCCCTGGTCGAGGCGGCGTTGAGCGAGACGGACCCGAACGTCGCCGGGACCCTTCGATGGGCTCTGGCGCACTCCGGCGGCGACGCGCTGGCCCTGCTGGCCGAGGGCCTGGACTCACCCGCCGCCGAGGTGCGCGCTCGTGCCGTCCAGTGCATCGCCGAGCTGGAGGACGTGGAGCCGACGACGGAGGGCGCGACGCCGACCGCGCTGCTGCGCGCCGCCCTCGCGGACTCCGAGGTCACGGTCCGCCGGTGTGCCGCCCTGGCGCTCGGGGCGCGGGGAGCGGCCGAGGCGGTCCCGACGCTCATCGACATGATCGTCCAGGAGACGAACGGCGCGAGCGCGGCCGATGCGCTGAGCGGGCTGGCGGCCGACCCTGCCCTGGCGGAGCCGATCGCCGCCCGGCTCGTCGACCGCCTCGCCCACGACACCCTCACGTCGTCCGCGCGGCTGAGCCTGACACATGCCCTGGCGGGGGTGCCCGGCCCCACCACGTCCCGTGCCCTCGCGGATCTGACACACGACGAGGACCGAGCCGTCGCCCTCACCGCGGCCTACGTTCTCCAGTTGCGTCGGCCGGAGCAACACACGGGACCGGGGTCTTCCTGAAGAGGTTCGCGAATGCGGGGCGTTGCCGTGCACCGCTCGGGCGGGTGGGCTGGGGACGCCCCGGTCGCGGGGAGGCGGACCGGGGCTCGCCCTCGACGTTATGCCCGCCCCCCGGGGCCAGGGCGTGCCCTGACGGGACGCTGACGCCACCCGGCGCCGCTTTGACGGAACGCTGACGCGCCTGGTCAGGCCCTCAGGCGCGGGGGCCGGCGGCGCGGCGCAGCCGGTTGGCGATCGCGAGTCCCAGCCCCTCCTCCACCGGCAGGGACGCGATGATCAGGTCGCAGCCCCGGTGGTCGAGTTCGCGCAGGAAACCGTAGAGCCCGCGCGCGTAGGCGGCCGCCGAACCGGGGACGGCCACCACCGCATGGGCCTTCAACGGGGCGTCGGCGAGGGAGGGGGGCAGGAAGACGCCCACCTGGTGCCCCTGTTCCCGTGCGGCCTCCGCCTCGGCGAGGACGTTGCCGGGTTCGACGAGGACGACCCTGGCGCGCGGCGCGTAGTGGGACGGGTGCTGGCCGGGCACCCGGACACGGCTGGTCGACGGGACGGTGACGGGCCGCCCCAGCACCGCTTCGAGGTCCTCGCGCGTCACCCCGCCGGGCCTCAGGACGCTCGGGGTGTCGCCCGTGACGTCGACGATGGTCGACTCGACGCCGACCGCGCAGGAGCCGCCGTCCAGCACGAAGTCGACGGCGTCGCCGAGTTCCGTACGGACGTGGTCGGCCGTGGTGGGGCTGACGGAGCCGAAGCGGTTGGCGGAGGGGGCCGTCACGCCGCCGCCGAAGGCCGACAGCAGCGCGCCCGCCACCGGGTGGTCGGGGACGCGCACGGCCACCGTCTCCAGGCCGCCGGTCGCTTCGAGCGGCACCCGGCGGCTGCGCCGCAGGACCAGGGTGAGCGGCCCCGGCCAGAAGCGCTCGGCCAGCAGGCGCGCGGTCTCGGGTACGTCCTCGACCCAGTCGTCGAGGTGCTGCGAGCCGCCGATGTGGACGATCAGCGGATGGGTGGGCGGGCGCCCCTTGGCCTGGAAGGTGCGCGCGACGGCGGCGGGGTCCTCGGCGTTGGCGCCCAGGCCGTAGACGGTCTCGGTCGGGAAGGCCACCAGGCCTCCGGCACGCAGCACCCCGGCCGCCTTCTCGATGTCACTGCTGCTTGCCGTCACGCTCACGATCCTCTCACTGATCCGCGCTTGGCCACGTCCGTGCTTCAGCGCTCCATACCGTGGCCCCGGTTCGCCAGGCGCATCGCATCATGAACGCGCACGACAGCTGACGCACGACAGCTGACGCACGACGGCTGACGCACGACGGCTGACGACGGACCGAGGCCGATGGCACGGTACTCCAGCCACCCCTCCGGGCTTCAAACCCGTCTCATCACCCCTGGTCACCCTGGTCATCGTTGTCACCCTGGTCACCCGTGGGAGTGGTTCGCCCCACCCCGACCGGTGGCGAAGGGGCCGCCGTCGCCGAACACGTGCCGCGCGAAGTTCTCGCCGATGCGGCGGTGCCCCGCGGGGTCGGGGTGCACCTCGTCGGGCAGCGGGAACTCGGCGTAGTCCTGCTCGCCGTAGAGGTCACGGCCGTCGAGGTGGTGCAGGTTCGGGTCGTCGGCCGCCCGCTGTCCGACGATCCGGGCGAGTTCGTCGCGGATGACCGTGAGCGTCAGGCGTCCGGCGGCACGTTCGGCGGGGTCGCCGGTGGCCTTGAACCGCAGGGTGCCGTCGACGAGGTCGGGGGCGAGGGGGCCCGGGGTGTCCTCCTGGACGGGGCACAGGATCGGCGAGACGACCAGCAGCGGGGTGGCCGGGTGGCCCTCGCGGATGGTGTCGAGGAAGCCGTGGACGGCGGGGCCGAAGGCGCGCAGGCGCATCACGTCCGCGTTGGCGACGTTGATGCCGATCTTCAGGCTGATCAGGTCGGCGGGCGTGTCCCGCATCGCACGGGCG
The DNA here is from genome assembly GCF_042268205.1 of Streptomyces sp. NPDC056160. Taxonomy (NCBI): domain Bacteria; kingdom Bacillati; phylum Actinomycetota; class Actinomycetes; order Kitasatosporales; family Streptomycetaceae; genus Streptomyces; species Streptomyces sp. NPDC056160. The sequence continues at coordinate 5,413 of NZ_JBHJUW010000190.1, read as the reverse complement.
GTGAACGGGTCGAGCAGGGCGCCGCCGCTGAAGCCCAGGTTGACCAGTTCCACTCCGCCGCGGGCCGCGGCCAGGGCGGGCCAGGTCGCCGTCGGGTGGGCGGCGTTCGAGCCGTGGCTGATGGAACTGCCGTGGTGCAGCCACACCCTGCGCCCCCGGTCCGGCGCGGGCTCGACGGGGGCGTCGGTGCGCAGGGCGATCAGCTCGGTGACCTCCGCGTGCGGGAGCCAGATCTCGATGTCCTTCTCACCTGCCGGCAGATCGGTGAAACGGGCCGTGCCGGCCGGTCCCTCCCGCAGTTCGGAGGTCTGGGCCACCATGTCGGTGATCACGCGGGTGTTGCCGCCCGGCACCGTGGTCCGGGCGGCGAGACGGCCGTCGACCAGGAGGTCGTACACGCCGTCGGCGGGGGCGGGGAAGCCCTGGTAGACGCGCTTGGTGGGCAGCGTCTCGAGTTCGATGGCGGTGGCCCGGGTACGAAAGGCCAGGCGTACGCCGGAGGGCTGCGCCTCGGCCACGGCCAGTTGGGTGTCCGGGATCTGCCGGCGCGCGCGGGCGGGCAGCCGGTGGGGCAGCAGGCCGCGCGCGGTCGGTTCAAGGTCGAGGCAACCGCGCAGGATGTCCGCGGTGACCGGTGTGGTGATCCAGTCGTGTTCGGTGCTCATGGTCCCAGCCTCTTGATCGGGATGCGCGGATGCTCCGGGTGCCCTCATGGTCGTGGCGCGCCGGCGCCGACGGGTCACGACCCGTCGACGACAGCCATTATGTATTTGCCTAATACCTTTAGGCAAATGCCATCCGGCATCGCACGGACCGGTCCGAGGTGCCCTGGGCACACGTGGGGCCGGGCCCGGCGAGGGTTAGAGTCGTCCCACCACGTGGTGAGGGGGAACGATGGGGCGGGAGCGTTCACCGCGCGCGGCGGCCTGTGCCGCGCTGGCGGGGTTCCTCGTGGCGGCGACGGGGTGCGCGCCCGGTGGGCGGGACGCGTCCCGCGACGACATGGCGCCCGCGGCGCGGACGTACGTGTCGAAGGCGCTGGACATCATGGAAGAACACTCGTTGCGCCGTCACCAGATCGACTGGGCCGACCTGCGGAGCAGGACGTTCTCTCAGGCTCGCGGGGCGCGGAAGCCGGCCGACACCTACCGGGCGATCGAGTCGGCGCTTACGGCCCTGGGCGACCGGCACAGCACCTTCTGGGACCCGGAGCAGGCCGAGCAGACCCTGGGGGCGACGGCCGCGCCTTTCGAACCGCCGCAGGGACGCTCCCTGAAGAACGGCGTCGGGTACCTCGCGCTGACCGCGGTGGACGGTTCCCGGAAGACGTACGACGCGTACGTACGGCAGGGCCGGGACGCCGTGGCGGAGGCGGGCGGGGCGGAGGCCTGCGGGTGGGTGGTGGACCTGAGGCAGGAGACCGGCGGCGGCATGTGGCCGGTGCTCGCCGTGGCCGGGCCGATCCTGGGCGACGGCACGGTGGGTATGTCGGTGGACGCCGAGGGCAGGAAATTCGTGTGGTCGATCAGGAACGGCGCACCGTACCTGGACGGCAAGACGCAGGGCTGGAGCGCGAGTCGGCCCCTGGGCACCGGCAGGCCGCCGGTCGCCGTCCTGACCGGCAACCAGACGTCGAGTGCCGGTGAGGCGGTCGCGGTGGCGTTCCGCGGACGCCCGGACACCCGGTCCTTCGGCGAACCGACCCGCGGGCTCCCGACGGGAAACGTGACGAACCGCCTCTCCGACGGAGCCGTGCTCATCCTCACGGAAGCCAAGGACGCGGACCGCACCGGCCGCGCCTACGACGCGCCGATCGCGCCGGACGAGGAAGTCGTCAAGGACCCCCGCCCGGTGGCCCGCCACCGGGACGCCGTACTGGACGCGGCCCGGAGCTGGCTGCTCGAGCAGGCCGCCTGCCGGCGAAAGTGACCGTACTGGCCGTGCACGCCAGACGGGCGACACGGGCCGCCACGCGGGCCGCACGGATCCCAGAGGGCCGTATTGGATCCCACGGATCACAGGGGGCCGCACGGGTCACAGCGGGACCGTCGGCTGACGGTAGGTCACCGCACCGCCCGCCACACCCGCCTGAACCAGGCCGATACCGGGACACGGGCCCTGGAGGAGAAGGCGGAGGAACAGTACCGGGCCCTCGCCGAACTGCGCCGCACCATGGACGCCCTGGCCATGAGCACGCACGAACGGGCCGAGGGCACCGACCGCAGGATCGCCGCGCTGGGCAGGGAGTTCGAGTCCACGGTGAACCGCCTCACCGGCAACCAGGAGATCATCGCGGGGGTCAAGGCCTTCCTGCGCCTGCTGCGCACCCCCGACGCGGGCGACGGCGCCCTCGCCCCCTGACGCGCCGTCGCCCCCCCCTGACGCGCCGCCGGGGGCGGGGGGGCGGAGGGCGGGGTCAGAAGCCGGGGCGGACCAGGCCGGTGCGTTTGGCGGTGGCCAGGACCGGGGTGGTCTCGATGGCGGTGATCTGGGCCATGGCGCCGATGGTGTCGGTGAGGAAGCGGTAGAGCGCGTCCAGGTCGGTGGTGGTGACCACGACCAGGAGGTTGGCGGGTCCGGTCGTCGCGGCGGTGAAGCGGACGGCGGGTTCGCGGCTGAGCCGTTCACCGGCGGCCTGGAGGGCGCTGGGTTCGACGGACAGCCACAACTGGGCCTTGGTGCGCAGTCCGAGCAGGGCCAGGTCGGTCTCGGTGACCAGCCGCACCGTCCCGTCGTGGAGCAGCGCCTCCAGACGGCGCTGGACGGTACGGGGTGCGGTGCCGGTCCGCTCGGCGAGGGCGGCGTAGTCGGCGCGGGCGTTCTCGGTCAGGGCCTGGATCAGCGCCAGGTCCGCGGGCGGCAGGGGGGACGGTGGCGGTGAACTCAGCGGGAACGGCCGTACTCCGAGGCGTGCAGCCTCCTCGTCGTCCAGCAGCCGGGCGCCCCAGTTGAGGGAGGCGGGGAACACCCGCAGCAGGGTGTGGGAGGTCCAGCCGTGGACGGCGGCGGTGGCCGGCAGGTCGCGCAGCAGGAGGCGGTTGCGTGCCTCGGGGCCGTCCAGGGAGACGATGGTGCTGATCTCGTCGCCGCCGCCGAGGATGTCGACCCAGAGGGTGTCGGCGCGGCGCGCCAGGGTGGAGGCGACCGACTTGATGCGGTCGGGACGGCATCGGACGCGCAGGGCCATGGGCACCAGGTGGGGGAAGCGGATCGGGTTGCGTTCCGCGGTGGCGCGCAGTGTGCCGTCGGCGTACAGCGGGCCGGCCCGGCGGACCACGGTGCGTTCGGACAGTCCCAGACATGTGGCGACCGCCCGCCAGGAGGCACGCGGTGAAGCGATGAGGGCGGCGGCGATCCGCTGATCCGTCTCGTCCAGGCTCTGGCGCACATACGGCAATTTACACGATGCAGATGGCACCTCATCGGCCTTTTCCGAGGCAGTTCTGGCGGTGGATGACACATGTGTCGAAGATGGAACACATCAGGGACGACCGGCCGACGAGGAAGGCCGTTCCTGCCGCACCGACGACAACCGTCCTCGCTCTGGCTGTGGACGGTCCGACCCGCGAAGGAAACACCGTGACCCGTCTCGACGTCCTCGCCCTGTCCGGGAGTCTGCGCCGCGGCTCCTTGAACACCGCCTTGCTGCGGGAGGCCGAACGCCTCGTCCCGCACCTGCGCTTCGACCACTACGACGGACTCGGCGCCCTGCCCCACTTCAACGAGGACCAGGAGCATCCCGCGCCCTTGGCCGTCACCGACCTGCGCCGCCGGGTCCGGGACGCCGACGCGGTGCTGATCGCCACCCCCGAGTACAACGCCTCGATCCCGGGCGCGCTGAAGAACGGTCTGGACTGGCTCTCCCGCCCGGCCGGTGACGACGGCCCCGCACTCGCCCTCAAGCCGGTCGCCGTCGTGGGTGCCTCCCCCGGCCCCTTCGGCACCGTGCGGGCCCAACTGGCCCTGCGCCAGGTGCTGCACAAGATGAACGCCCACGTCGTGCAGCAGCCCGAGTTCCTGCTCTTCCAGGCCCACCAGCAGTTCGGCGAGGACGGGCGCCTCCCCGACGGCTCCCCGGCGCAGCGGCTGCTGAGCGACGTGCTCGACGCCCTCGCCCGGCTCGCCGCGCCCGGGGCACGCCGGCACGAGACGGCCGCGGCGGTCCGCTGACCGTAGGAGCCCCGGCCCGCCACGGTCGAACGGCAGGGGACCGCCAGATCACCCGGGCCTCACCGCGGGGCCGGAGTCGATGACCGCGAGAAGGAAATGGAACATGAACATGTACCTCGGAGCTCTCAACAGGCAGTCCGCCGTCCGGTCGTTCGCGCTGGGTGACGTGCGGCTGACCTACGTCGTGGACGGTGCGATGGCCATGCTGCCCTCGGGCTTCTTCCCGGGTATCGCCCGAAACTACTGGGACGCCCATCCGGAGATGCTCGACGAGCGGGGCCGCCTGGCCATGTCGGCGGGCGGCCTGCTGGTGGAACGCGACGGCCGCCGCCTGCTGATCGACGCGGGGCTGGGCCCGGTACGCGGGCCGGTCCACGTCTCCGGCGACCTTGTCGGACACAGCGACTGCGGTGCACTCCTCCACACACTCGCCGCCCTCGGGCACACACCCGAGGACATCGAGGCGGTCGCCTTCACCCACCTGCACGTCGATCACACGGGCTGGGCGTTCACGCCGCGGCAACCGGAGATGCCGGCGAAGGGGGAGCTGCCGGGGAAGGCGGAGGAGCCTGGGAAGGCGGAGGAGCCTGGGAAGGCGGGGAAGACCTTCCCCCGGGCCCGTTATCTCGTCGCCGCCCGCGAATGGGCCCCGCACGGCTGCGGCACCAGGATACCGGGCGCCCCGGCAGTGGACGTACTCACACGCATGGGCGCGGAACACACCTCCGTCGACGACGGCGAAGAGATCTTTCCCGGTGTGTGTGCCCTGGTCACCCCGGGCCACTCGCCGGGACATACCTCGTACGTGATATCCGCCGGGAACGAACGTGTCGTCGTGCTCGGGGACGTGTTCCACACACCGGCGCAGCTGGCCCATCCGGAATGGCCCTCACGGCCCGACTCGGACCAGGACGGGGTGATGGCCGCGCGCGAGCGCCTCACAGCGGAACTCCGACGGCCGGGTACCACCGGCTTCGCCTTCCACTTCGGCGACCAGGCGTTCGGCCGCCTGACCGGCACGGACTGGACCCCGGTCCCGGCCCGGGCGCTCCTGCCGACGCCGAGGACGCTACAGGCCGGGGTCTGAACAACGCTGTGGCAGCCGGGTTGTCCACGAGGACGTGCAGCTGTCCGGCGCAGGAGCCGCCGATGCTCCTATGCTTGTCAAGCTGCAGGAGCGAGGTCGGTTTGGGTGATTCGTTCGGTTGGTGTGGCGGTCAGAGCGCGGTAGACCTCGCGGGCG
>NZ_JBHJUW010000189.1:0-13309 GCF_042268205.1 Streptomyces sp. NPDC056160 | reverse complement strand
AAACGCTCGGCTGGTAAACCCCAGCCGAGCGCCTGCATAAACTGCTCACGGCCTGATCAACACAACCGCGTGTTGCAACGACCGCTAGAAACCGCTGTGGGCGGCCGGCCCCTGCGGTGTGACGGTGCTGCGGTGTGTCGGTGCTGCGGTGTGACGGGGACCGTCAGAACGTGCTGGCGCTGCCCATGATGCTCGCGAAGACCGCGATGCCCAGCAGCGGCAGGACCACCGTGGCGATGATGCCGCAGACCAGACCGCCCGTCGCGGCCCCCTTGTTGGTGGCCTCCCCGCGGTTGGCCTTGCCCCGTCCGATGGCGCCGAAGATGATCCCGAGGATGCCGAGGATGATCCCGAAGAACCACAGGAAGAAGGTCAGGCTGCAGACGACGCCGATGATGCCCAGCACCAGTCCCGTGGTGCCCATGCCGTTGCTCGGCTGCATCGGCATGCCGTAGCCGGGGGCCTGCGGGTAGCCCACGGGCGGCGCGGCCGGGTGGGCGGGGCCGGACTGCGGGTAGCCGTAGCCGGGGCCGGACTGCGGGTAGCCGTAGCCGGGCGCGGGCTGGCCGTAGCCCGGCGCGGGCTGCTGCGGTGGCTGGGACGGCGGTCCGAATCCGTCCGGTGCGGGCTGGGTGTTGGACATGGTGTGGTTTCCCCTCCGTTGACAGTCAGGGCATCGTAATGCCCCTGTTCCGCGCGGTGGATGGGAGCGGACGGCACCGTCCCAAGCGGACGCCCGCACGCGCGGGCCGGTCGCGGCTCCGGTCGGTGGGGGCCGGCGAACGGCCGGCGGACGGCCGGGACCGGGCCCCGGTGTCAGCGGTCGGCGAGGACCGTCGCGGACGGGCGCGCGGCGCCGTCGTAGTAGTACGGGTCCGAGGTGCGGGACTCGTGGACGGCGGTCGCGATCAGGACCACGTACACGACGATCATCGCGATGCCCAGGACGATCCCGATGATGCCGGTGACGAAGCCGGCCTGCGCCTGGCCCCGGTTGTCGGCCTCGCCCCGCTCCGCCCTGCGGCGGCCCTTGACGCCGAAGACCACGGCGAGGATGCCGAGCACCACCGAGACCACGCCGTACAGGCAGAACAGGCAGCAGGCCAGGATGCCGAGCACCATGGCCGCGATGCCCATGCCGTTGCGCGGGGCCGGCGCCATGCCGGGCCAGCCGTAGGCCGGGTAGCCGGGGTGACCGGGCTGGCCGGGGTAGCCGGGCGCGCCGGGATAGCCGTAGCCGCCGGGACCTGCGGAGGGGGCCGGACCGGTGGGTGCGACGGGCGGCGGGGGCACGGCGAAGTCACCGGCCGCGGCGCCGGGAACGGCGTCCGCGGGAGCGCCGCGCGGGACGTCCGCGGGGGTGCCGTGGCCCGGCGGCGGGAAACCGGGGGGCGGGGTGGCCGGCATCGCGGCCATGGTGGCCTGGTCGTGCACGGAGGGCGGGGCCGCGGGCGGCTGCTCGGGCGCGGGCGGGCGCTTCTCCAGCGAGGGGCCGCTCTCCGGCGGCGCCCACGGGTTGTCGCCGGACCCGGCGTCTTCGCCCGCCCGTGTTCCGTCCGTCATGTTCTCGGGTCCCCCTCGGTCGATCGTCAGGACATGCTAAGGCCTGTGCTCGCGGCCCTTGCCCGCCGGGCGGATCACGCTCCGCGACCCCACGGCACGGCGGCCGGGCCTGCGCCTACGATGGCCGTGCTCACCGATCAGCCGATCACCCGCGCCGCGCGCCCCAGGGGCCCCGCGGCGCCGTTCCCGGGGAGGGACACCTTGACCGACCAGCACGCACCCCGCGATCCGCACGCCTTCATCGCCGGACTGCCCAAGGCCGAACTCCATGTGCACCACGTCGGCTCCGCCTCCCCGCGGATCGTCTCCGAACTGGCCGCCCGCCACCCCGACTCCAAGGTGCCCACCGACCCCGAGGCGCTGACCGACTACTTCACGTTCACGGACTTCGCGCACTTCATCCAGGTGTACCTCTCGGTCGTGGACCTGATCCGCACCCCCGAGGACGTGCGCCTGCTCACGTACGAGGTGGCCCGGGACATGTCCCGCCAGCAGGTGCGCTACGCGGAGCTGACCATCACGCCGTTCTCGTCCACCCGGCGCGGTATCGACGAGCGCGCGTTCATGGACGCCATCGAGGACGCCCGCAAGGCTGCCGAGGCGGACTTCCAGACCGTGCTGCGCTGGTGCTTCGACATCCCCGGCGAGGCCGGGCTGCTGTCGGCCGAGGAGACCGTGCGGCTCGCCACCGACGACCGGCTGCGTCCCGAGGGGCTGGTGTCGTTCGGGCTCGGCGGCCCCGAGACAGGCGTGCCGCGGCCCCAGTTCAAGCCGTACTTCGACCGTGCGATCGCCGCCGGGCTGCACTCCGTCCCGCACGCCGGGGAGACCACCGGCCCCGAGACGGTGTGGGACGCGCTGACCGAGCTGCGCGCCGAGCGGATCGGCCACGGCACCAGCTCGGCCCAGGACCCGAAGCTGCTCGCGCACCTCGCCGAGCACCGGATCGCGCTGGAGGTGTGCCCGACCTCCAACATCGCCACGCGGGCCGTGCGCACCCTGGACGAGCACCCGATCCGGGAGTTCGTACGGGCCGGGGTGCTCGTCACGGTCAACTCCGACGATCCGCCGATGTTCGGCACGGACCTCAACAGCGAGTACGCCGTCGCCGCGCGGCTCCTCGGCCTGGACGAGCGGGGCATCGCCGAGCTGGCCAAGAACGCGGTGCACGCCTCCTTCCTGGACGAGGCGGGCAAGGCGCGGATCGCCGACGAGATCGACGCGTACACCGCGCGGTGGCTCGCTCCCTGACCGCATCGGAGGGCGGCAGGCGGCCGGGGACACAATGGGCCCATGCAGACCGTGACGGCCGTGGCGCACCGCGGCGATCCCTACCGCTTCCGTGAGAACACGATCGAATCGCTCCGCTCCGCGCTCGACCGGGGCGCGGACGCGGTCGAGATCGACGTACGGCTGACCCGGGACGGCCTTCCCGTGCTGCTGCACGACGACTCGCTGAAGCGGCTGTGGGGGCACGACCGGCCGCTGCGGTCGCTCTCGGCCGAGGAGGTGCACGGGCTCACCGACGGCGGGGTGCCCACGCTCGCTCAGGCGCTCGCCGCCACGCAGGGCCACCGCGTGATGATCGACCTGCCGGGGGCGCCGGGGCCGCGGGCGGTGGGGCGCGTCGCCGGGGTGGTCCGGGAGTGCGGGGCGCAGGACCGCGTCTACTACTGCGCGGGCGCCGAGGCGATGCTCGCGGTGCGGGCCGCGCAGCCGTCCGCGGAGATCGCCCTGACGTGGACCTCGCTCGCGCCGCCGCGCCCCGGGCTGCTGGACGCGGTGCGGCCCAAGTGGCTCAACTACCGCTTCGGCCTGGTGGACCGTGACCTCGCGGCCCGGGTCCACCACGGCGGCCACCTGCTGTCGGTCTGGACCCCGGACACCCGCCGCTCGCTGCGCCGCCTCCTGGCCCTGGGCGTGGACTCCGTCACGACGAACCGCGTCGACGTGCTGTGCGCGCTGCGCGGCCGGGGAGGTGCGGGCGGGGTCAGGCCGGTCTGACGAGGCGTACGTCGTCCACGCCGAGCAGCCCGAGCAGCGGCACGTTCCCGGTGTGCTGACCGGGGTCGACCACCAGGCCGGCGTCCCGCACGAGGTCCAGGAGGAGTTCGGCGAGCGGCATGACCATGTGCCGGCCCCAGCAGCGTTCGGAGGAGTGCCCGAAGGGCAGGTAGCCCGGGGTGTTGTCGGGGTCGAGCGTGTCCCAGCGTTCCGGGCGGAAGGCCTCGGGGTCCTCCCACAGCGCCGGGTCGCGGTGGGAGAGCAGCGGCAGCAGCAGCACGTCGTCGTCCGCGCCGATCCTGTCGTCGAGGGCGGGGTACTCCGGCGAGGCGTTGCGCAGGATGTTCCACGAGGGCGGCAGCAGACGCAGCGACTCGTGGATGATGTTGCGGTTGGACATGCCCTCGTCGAACGGCGAGCCGAGCCAGAGCGCGTTGGCCACCAGCGTGGAGACGGTGAAGCACACCGGGGCGGCGGCCCTGCGGTACATGCCCATCGCGTACCGGCGTTCCTGGTAGCCGGTGGCGTTCGCCGCCCGCTCCCCCAGTCCGGTGAGGCGTCCGCCGCCGGGGTGGGGCCAGCCGGGCAGTGCCGCGCCGACGGCGATCACGGACCAGGTGAGTTTGGTGGTCAGTTCGAGGTTGCGGCTCATCAGCATGCGCAGCCGGCGCGGGTCCTGACCGAGGATCAGGTCGCGCAGGAACAGGTGCCCGGTCAGGGGCCAGGAACCCGAGAGGTCGACGTGCTCGGGCAGCGGCCGCTTCAGTGCCTCGCGTACGTCGTTGCCGACGGTCCGGGTGACCGAGGAGGCCTCGGTACGCGAGATCGAGCGGCCTTGCAGGGGCTTGAAGGTGGGCCGTTCGGTCTCCGTGGCGCGCCGGGCGGCGAGGATCCGGTCCGCGATCCGGGGTCCGGCGACGCCGATGGTGTCGGGTTCGAGCCGGAAGAGGTCCTGGCCGAGGTGGTCGCGCAGGAGGGCGGCCAGCCGGGGGGCGAAGACGGTGGTGCGGGTGCGCGGCACGGATGACAGGGGCATGGGTTCTCCGGGAGGGGCGGTGGGAGCCGGTGCGGTGCCCCCGCCGGACGGCCGGGCACCGTGGTCCAGACGCGTGGACGAGTGCGGGTGCACGCGTGGTGCGGGCGCACGGGTCACGCGGCGGACAACGATGTCCGGGCCGTACGGCGGGGGCGCCGCGCGCCGGATCAGTACCAGATGTACCAGGCGCTGGCCTTCAGGCTCTTGCGGGCCGAGACCTTGTTGCGGACGGCGAAGAGAAGCTTCATGAGTGCGTTTCCTCTCTGGTGGGGCTGAGGCACACGACCTTCCGTGGCCGGTGTTCCGGGAGGACCCGGGGGGCCGTTGAAGATCGCGTGCGGTGGCTCGGAGAGCACTGCCCAGTATGACAACCGGATAATCACTACGCTGTTCAAAGTGTTCAACGGGCGGTCGGTACGGCTACACAGTGCACTGCCCGCCGGTACGGGCGGTGTCGACCGGGAGCGCCTCCAGCCGCTTGATGCGCCTGCGTACGTCGTACAGCGGGATGATGCCGAACACCCCGAAGGACATGTCGATCAGCGTCCACCAGAACGGGATCCCGCGCAGCGGTCCGCAGACGAGGGCGAGGGGGACGATGCCCACGCACGCGATCATCCCGAACTCCACGACCCAGATGTTGCGGACCGGGTCCCGGTAGGGGCCGTGGAAGGCCACCGCGATGACCAGGTGGGCGAAGGCCAGCCAGTCCGTGCCGTACAGCAGGAACGGGTAGTCGGCGTCGGCGGTGTCGAGCCCGCGCCGCACCCGCTCGATCCAGCCCATGAGGGCGGGCAGGTGCTCGGGTACGGACAGGGCGCGCAACGCGCTTTCGGCCCAGTGCAGTTCGTGGACGAGCGGGAAGGCGGTGACCCCGCTGAGCACGAGGCAGACGACGAACACGACCAGCCGGACGCGGATGCCCTTCAGGAGGGCGGCTCTGTCGCTCATGGCAGGAGCGTACGCCGGTGTTGAACATGTTCAAAACGGGGGCCCGGTGAGACCTCCCCCACCGGCCGCGGGGCCCTCTCCCGGGTCAAGGTGGCGCTGGGGAGGGGCTGTTGGTCAGCACCTGGCAGCCGGAAGGTGACCACGGGGCCCACCGGCTCGCCGACCGCACGGGATCGGCCCGGGCCCGGCCCCCGGGCCGGCCGGGGCAGGTCATTCCCCGGCCAGGGCCTCCCTCAGCTCTCCGCGCCGCCGGATGCCCAACTTCTTGTAGGTGCTGGTCAGATGGGTCTCCACGGTGCGCCGGGCCAGGTGGAGCAGATCAGCTATCTCGGTGTTCGTGCGGCCGTCGGCCGCCAGCCGGGCGATGCGGCGCTCGCTGCCGGTGAGCGAGCCCGAACCGCTGCGGACGATCGCGGGACGGCGGGCGCCGCCCGCGCGCAGGGCCTGCTCGGCGAGCGTCCGCAGCCGCGGCGCGCCCAGGCGCTCGGCGCGTTCGGCCGCCTCCCGCAGGCAGGCGCGGGCCCGGACGCGCTCCCCCGCCGCGGTCAGCTGCCGGCCCTGAGCCAGCAGGGCGGCCACCAGTTCCGGCCCCGCACCGGCCGGGGCCTGCCGCAGCAGCCGTACGGCGTCCTCGGCCAGCCGCAGGCCACGGCGCCCGCCGGTGGCCTCGCCCAGCACCCTGAGCGCCCGGCCGACCGTGCGGGGAGTGCCCCACACGCGGGCCAGCCGCAACTCCTCCTCGGCCAGTTCGAGGGCGTCCAGGGGGCTGCCCAGCGCCAGCCGGCACTCGGCGGCGGCCGAGCGCCAGGGAGTGACGACGGGGCTGACCACCTCGCGGGCCGACTGGCGCCGTCCGCACTCCAGGAAGTCGTGCAGCGCCCCGGCCGGGTCCCCGGCGGCGGCGCGCTGTACGCCGCGGGCGTACAGGAACCGGTTCAGCTCCCAGGAGTCGGGCACGCTGCGCAGGTCGAAGCCGTCCGCGAGGCTCCGCGCCTCGTCCGTACGGTCCTGCTCGACGAGGGCGAGCAGGGTGTGGGCGTGCACGTTGCCGGGCCCGGTGACGTGGACGGCGGGCGGCTCGGCCGGGAGCCGTCCGTAGGTGCCGCGCGCCGCCGCGATGTCGGCCCGGGTGTTGAGCAGCGCCTCGTGCATCGGGTGCAGCAGGCCGGGCCGGTGACCGGACAGCCCGCGGTCCACCAGCCGGTCCGCCTCGTCGAGTTCGTCGGCCCACTGGGCGACCGCGGCGGCCGTGCCCAGCAGGAACGGCTCGGTCAGCGGGTGAGCGGGCTCGGCGAGCAGCTCGCGCACCTGCCGCATGGCGTCCTCGGCCGAGGTGAGCCCCGCGGTGGCCGCGTACCGCACGAGCAGCATCCGGGCGGCGGTGCCGACCGGGTCGGGCGACTGGCCGGCGCTCTCGCGCAGCATCCGGTACACCTCGCCGCGGACCGCCTGGTCCCGGTCGGCCAGCAGCGCGGAGGCACTGTGCAGGGTGGCCACCAGGTCGGGACGGTCGGCGAGTTGGGCCACCGCCGCGCACAGCACCTCCACGGCTGCGCGCGGCCGGCCGCGTCCGGCGAGCGCGGTGCCCAGGGCGACGGCGGCGCGGGCCCGGTCCTGCGGGGCGCCGGGCAGCCGCAGCGCCTCGTCGAGCCGGGGGATCCCGGAGGCGGACTCGTCCCCGGCGCACTCCAGGGAGCCCAGCTCGGTCAGCAGCCGCTGCCGGCGCGGGTCGGCCAAGGGCTCGTCCAGGGCCCGCCGCAGGAAGGCCATGGCGTCGGTGGCACGTCCCTCGCCCAGGGCGAGGGAGGCGGCGTCCTGGAGCACGCCCACCGCCCAGGGGGCGCCGACCGGTCCGGACCGGAGCAGCTGCCCGGCCACCGTCTCGGTGGGCGCGCCGTGGTGCAGCATCGCCTCGGCGACGGCCTGGTGCGCCGCGCGCCGCCGGGCCTCGGGCACGCCGGTGAGCACCGCGTCCCGCAGCAGGGGGTGGGCGTAGCGGGGCCGGCCGCCGGGCGGGGTGTGCAGCAGGCCGAGCCCGGTCATGGCGGTGAGCCAGCCCGTCACGCGGGCCGGGTCGGCGCCCGCGAGGTCGGCGAGCAGCGCCACCGACTCCTCGGCGGCCCGCGCCCCGGCGCCCGGCGGCCGCCGGGCGCCGGGCGGGGTGTTCCGGCGGTCCGTGCCGTCGTCGAGGACGGCCAGGGCCCGCGCCACCTCGGCGGTGCCGTCTCCGGCGCTGTCCAGCCACCACGACACGGCGGCGGGGTAGGCGCCGGGGTACAGCGCCGCCGACGTCTCGGGCACGACGGGGTGCCGGGCCGGGCCGCCGAGGTCGTCGAGGAGGGCGCGCAGCAGCAGCGGGCTGCCCGCCCCGGCCCGTACGCAGTCCTCGACCCAGGCGGCGGGCGCGGCCGGGAACCGGGCGTACACCAGGGCGGCCGCCGCGCCCGGGGTGAGCGGCGCGAGGGTGTGGGTGCGCACCAGCGCGGGCGAGAGGGTGTGGGTGAAGCCCGGGCGGGGCTGGTCGACGTCGTACTGGCTGCGTTCGGTGACCACCAGCAGGACGGGCAGCGCTAAGCGGTCCAGGTGCCGGGCGGTCTCCACGAGCCAGCGGTGGGAGGGCCCGTCGGCGAGGTGGACGTCGTCCACGGCCACCAGCAGCGGCGATCGGGCGGCGTACGCGCTCAGGGCGCGCCACAGCAGTTCTGCCCGGCCGCGCTCGTCGCCCCGGTCGCCTGGGCCGCCGGCCGCCTCCGGCCGGCCGTGCTGCTCGAACCCCGGTACGGCGCCGAGGAGCTGGAGCGCGGTGGCGTACGGGAGACCGGCGTCGGTGGGGGCGCAGCGGGCGCGCAGCACGCGCATGCCGTGCCCGGCGGCGGACCGGGCGGCGGCCTCCAGAACCGTGGTCCGTCCGGTGCCGGTGGCCCCGCGCAGCAGGACGAGGCCGCCGGACCCCGCCCGGGCGCGCTCGGCCTTGGCCGCCAGCAGCGCCGCTGCCTCCCGGTGCTCGGCCGGCAGGTCGCGCCACCGGTGGTCGTCCGGTCGCTCGGACGGCGTGGGGTGCGGCTGGTGGGCACGTTCTTCGGGCGGCACGGGGTGGGGCTGCTGGTCCCGGTGTTCGGACGGCACGGGGTGCCGCTGGTGGTCGCGGTGTTCGGGCGCCGTGGCGTGCGGCTGATGGTCCCGTAGGTCGGACGCCGTGGCGTGCGGCTGGTGGCACCGTTGTTCGGGCAGCCGGGCGTGCCGTTGCTCGGCCGGCCGGTCGTAGGGCCACTCACCGGGCCACTCGCCGGGCCGGTCGGAGGTTCGCTCGGTGGGGTGGCCGGACAGCCGGGCCTGCGGTTGCTCCCAAGGGCGGCCGGGCGCCGTCGCGGACGAGGGACCCCAAGACCGGTCGGACGAGGAGCCGGAGGACCACTCGGACGACGGCCCGGAAGACCACTCCGACGGCGGCCCGGAAGACCACTCCGACGGCGGCCCGGGAAACCAGTCGGAGGAGGACCCGGAAGAACCGTCGGACGGGGGCCCGGAAGGCCGGGCCGCCGGGTGCTCGAAGGGCCGCGCCGGCGCATGGTCGGGCAGCCGGGCGGAGGGCCGTTCGGGCATGTGGTCAGTCCCGTGGTCGGTCGGGTGGTCGAACGGACGCGTGCGCAACTGCTCGCACGGGTGTTCCCGACGCGGTCCCGGCAACGCTGCCATCCCTGCCTCCTCGCTCGGACGTGACGCCCTCCGCACACCAGGACGCCCCCCACCGGCCGCCGGTGACGTGACAAGTCCCACTGCACCCGACGGCCGGGCAGAGGGAACCGCCCGGGCGGTCACCGTCGTGGTGTACGTACGCCTGTTCTCGTGGTGCGGCTCGTGGTGCTCCACGATTGTGCGGACCCCCGCCACCACAGGAGTGTGGTGAGCACACGCCAGTCACCGCCCCCACAGAGGTGACGGGCACGTGGACATAGGGGAAACCGTTGCTCAGCTCATCGCGGACCACGCACCCCGGCACCGCCGGTTCCGCCGACCGCATACCGGTCGTGGTGCACGCCACGGATCCGATCCTGCGTGAAGGGGTGCTGAGCCAGCTGCGCCGGTTCCCCGAGGTCGAGTTGCGGGAGGAGACCGGTTCGGGTCCCGGCACCGTGGCGCTGCTCGTGGACGACACGCTCGACGAGGCCGCGCTGACCCGGCTGCGCCGGGTCGTGCGCAGCGAGGGCGCGCGGGCCGTGGTCGTCGTCAGCTCCCTGCGCGAGGCCGAACTGCTCGACGTGATCGAGTGCGGCGTGGGCGCCATCGTGTGGCGCCACGAGGCCGGCGCGCACCGCCTGGTGCAGGCCGTGCTCGCCGCGGCGCGCGGCGACGGCGACCTGCCCGCCGACCTGCTCGGACGCCTCATCGACCAGGTGGGCACCCTGCACCGCAACGCCGCCGGCCGGGCCGGTGCGCCCGGCTCCGGGCTGACACCGCGCGAGGTCGACGTGCTGCGGCTGGTCGCCGAGGGGTTCGACACCGGGGAGATCGCCGGCAAGTTGTCCTACTCCGAACGGACCGTCAAGAACGTCATCCACGGGCTGACCACCCGGCTGCACCTTCGCAACCGCGCGCATGCCGTCGCCCATGCCCTCCGGGAAGGCTACATCTGACCGAACGGGCACTCGAGGCCGCCCCCCGGGGCAGCGGTGTCTGCCTGGCTCCTGTCCCCGCCGCTCCTGCGCGCGGGGCCGGTGCCGGGGCATGATCGGACAGCGCGTGGCGGCCGGGCCGCGGGCACCAGGGCGCACACACGGGCCCAGGCACGGGCCAGAGGACCACGGGCCACGGTCACACGGGGCCAGAACGCGGACCTCGGGGCCACGGACCACGGGACGCGGGCCACGGAACGCGGAACAGAGCACGGCAGGGCGGGAGCACGACGGTGATCCACGAAGTGGACGAGGTCCTCAAGACCCTGCTGGGCGGCGGCGCCCTGACGGGTTCCGGGATCGAGGTGGTCCTCGACGCGCCCACCCGCGACTGGGCCGCCCGGCGCAACGCGCCCACGATCAACGCCTACCTGTACGACATCCGGGAGGACGTGAACCGCCGCCAGCGCGGTCACATCCCCGTGACCGACGAGCGGGACGTGGTCGTCAAACGGCGTCAGCCGCCGCGCTGGTTCCGGCTCTCGTACCTGGTGACCGCCTGGACCAAGCAGCCGCAGGACGAACACCGCCTGCTGTCCGCGGCCCTGGCCACACTGATCCCGCGCGAGGTGATCGCGCCCGGTGAACTCCCCGCCGCGCTCGGTGCGCTGGGCCTGAGCGTCCCGGTGTCGGTGGCCGGCATCCAGACGGAGTCCCGTTCGCTGGCCGAGATCTGGTCCGCGCTCGGCGGTGAACTCAAGCCGTCCCTGGACGTCGTCGTCACCGCGCCGTTCCCCGCCTACCCCGAGTACGACGCCGGGCCGCCCGTCACCGAGGGTGCCGCCGTCCGCGTGCGCACCCTGGACGGCGGGGCCGGGACGGAGGAACGCGCGCACCGGCCGCGGCAGGTCGCCGCGATCCGCGCCGCACGCGAGGCGGCCCGGCGCCGCCGCGGTCCGGGAAGGGCGACATGACCGTCTCGCAACAGGCACCCGCGCAGCCGGTGCCGGCGCCCGCCGACGCGCTCCTCGACCGCCTCGCCGTGCTGCGCGACCGGGTCGCCCTGCTGGTCGGCCGGCGTTCCGCCGACGACCCCACGGCCGCCGACCCGCTGCGCGGCCTGTACCTGTCGGAGGACGCCGTCCGGCACCTGCTGCGCGTGGCGGTCTCCGAGCCCGACGCGGTCTCCGAGCCCGACGCGCTCTCCGACGACCGGGCCGGTGCCACCGCCACCGCCACCGCCGCCCTCGGCTCCACCGGCCTCACCGGCCCTGCCGGGGACCGGCTGGCCGGGCTGGCGGCGCGGTTCGGCCTGGGCGACCTGGACACCGCCATCCTGCTGGTCGCCCTCGCGCCCGACGTGGACCGCTCCTTCGAACCGCTCTACGGCTACCTGAACGACGACGTCAGCCGCCGGCGGGCCACCGTCGCCCTCGCCCTCGACCTGTGCGGCGTCCCCGCCCACTCGGCGCCCGCGCGGGCCCGGCTGCACCCCACCGCCCCGCTGACCGCGCTCGGGCTGCTCGTCGTGGAGGAGCCGGAACGTCCCTTCCTCAGCCGCTCGTTGCGCGTGCCGGACCGGCTGGTGGCCCATCTCCTCGGTGACGACACCCACGACCCCGACCTCGCCGGGCACCTGCGCTCGCTGCCCGACCCGCCGTGGCCGCACAGCGCCGTCGGCACCGACGGCGCCGCGGACGACGGCGGGGACGAGGAGTTCACCGTCCTCGCCCGGCGCCTGGCCGCCCGGCTCGCCGCCGGGCCGCCGCCCACCGCCTACCTCCGCGAGGGCCGCGAGGGCGACGCGCTCACCTGTGCCGCCGCCGCGCTGCGCACGGCCGGCCTGGCCGCCCTGCACTTCACGGGGCCCGAGGACCACGTGCCCGGCCTGCTGCGCGAGGCGCGGCTGAGCGGACGGGTGCTCGTGGTCTCGGCGCTGCCGGAGCAACCGGCCCGGATCGTGCGCGAGCTGGCCGCCGCCACCGACGTACCCGTACTGATCACCGGCTCCCGACCCTACGACCCGCTCTGGTGCGACGACGACGCGGGCGACCCGCTCGTCCTGGAGGTGCCCCGGCGCAGTGCCGGGGCGCTGCGCGCCTGGTCGGCCGCGCTCGGCGAGGAGCCCGGTTTCGACCTGGCCGCCACCGTGGCGCCGTACCACCTGGCCGACGACCGGATCGCGCGCGCCGCCCGCGCCGCCCGCGCCCTCGCCGCCTTCGACGGCGTCCCGATGGCCCCGGCCCATCTGCGCGTCGCCGCGCGCCGGCAGTCCGCGTCGGGGCTGGAGCAGCACGCGCGCCGCATCCGGCCCGCCGTCGACTGGGGCGACCTGGTCCTGCCCGAAGGGCCCCTGGCCCAGCTGCACGAGCTGGCCCTGCGGGCCCGCCACCGCGACCGGGTCCTCGGCGACTGGCGGCTGAGCGCGGGCGGCGGCCGGGGCCGGGGCGTCCTCGGACTGTTCGCGGGCGAGTCCGGCACCGGCAAGACGCTGAGCGCGGAGGTCGTCGCCGCCGAACTCGGCCTGGACCTGTACGTCGTCCAGCTGTCCTCCATCGTCGACAAGTACGTCGGCGAGACGGAGAAGAACCTGGAGCGCATCTTCGCCGAGGCCGACCGCACCGACGCGGTGCTCCTCTTCGACGAGGCCGACGCCGTGTTCGGCAAGCGGTCCGCGGTGAAGGACTCGCACGACCGGTACGCCAACATGGAGAGCGCCTACCTGCTCCAGCGGCTGGAGTCCTTCAACGGCATCGCCCTGCTCACCACGAACCTGCGCGCCAACATCGACGAGGCGTTCACCCGGCGCCTGGACCTGGTCGTCGACTTCCCGTTCCCCGACGCCCGGCAGCGCCTGGCCCTGTGGCGGCACAGCCTGTCCCACGTGCCCTGTGCCGAGGGCGTCGAACTCGACGCGGTCGTCGCCGGTTTCGAGCTGGCGGGCGGCTCGATCCGCAGCGCCGTGGTGACGGCCGCGTACCTCGCCGCCGGCCGCGACGGGCTGGTCACCTCGGCCGACGTGCTGGAGGGCGCCCGCCGCGAGTACCGCAAGGCGGGCCGGCTGCTGCCGGACGAGGGCTCCTGGTAGACACCGGGGAAGCAGCGGCGAAGGGGTGGGGTGGCAGACCCGCGGTCTGCCACC
>NZ_JBHJUW010000188.1:0-13486 GCF_042268205.1 Streptomyces sp. NPDC056160 | reverse complement strand
ACGCGGCGGTGCCGCGTCCACCCCTTCCGTCCGTTCCGGCTCCCCCTCCGTCCGTTCGGCCCCCCCTTCCGCACGTCCGGGCCCCTGCGCGCCCCCGAGCCGATCGGCGGAAATTCCCCGAAACTGTTCCTTGCGGTCACCGCGCCGGGGCTATATTCGTTAGCACCGCTAGTTAGCGCATCTAACTAGGCACACGAAAGGCATGGTGCATGAGCGACTCGCAGCTCTGGGACGACGTGGACGCCTACTTCACCGCCCTGCTCTCCCCGGAGGACGAATCCCTCCAGGCCGCGCAGCGCGACAGCGACACGGAGGGCCTGCCGCACATCAACGTCACGCCGAACCAGGGCAAGCTGCTGCACCTGCTCGCCCGCGTCCAG
Source organism: Streptomyces sp. NPDC056160 (assembly GCF_042268205.1). NCBI lineage: Bacteria > Bacillati > Actinomycetota > Actinomycetes > Kitasatosporales > Streptomycetaceae > Streptomyces > Streptomyces sp. NPDC056160. Next base: position 13,106 of record NZ_JBHJUW010000188.1, on the reverse strand, counting down.
GGCGCCCGCAACGTCCTGGAGATCGGCACCCTCGGCGGCTACAGCACCATCTGGCTCGCCCGCGCCCTGCCCGCCGACGGCCGCCTGGTCACCCTGGAGTACGACGCCCACCACGCCGACGTCGCCCGCCGCAACATCGCCCACGCGGGGCTCGACCGGATCGCCGAGGTGCGGGTGGGCCCGGCCCTGGAGTCGCTGCCCAAGCTCGCCGACGAGAACCCGCCCCCCTTCGACCTGGTCTTCGTCGACGCCGACAAGGTCAACAACCCGCACTACGTGGAGTGGGCGCTGCGCCTCACCCGCACCGGCAGCCTGATCATCCTGGACAACGTGGTGCGCGGCGGCCGGGTGACCGACGCGGCGAGCACCGACCCGAGCGTGCGCGGCACTCGGGCCGCCCTCGAACTCATCGCCGGGCATCCCCGCCTGGACGGCACCGCGATCCAGACGGTCGGCAGCAAGGGCTACGACGGCTTCGCGATCGCCCGCGTGCTGGACTAGCGTCCGTCGCTCCCCGTTCGCACCATGCCGGTCGGGTTCACACGTCGTGGTAGAAGCCCACGTTCAGGCTGCGCGGGCTGGTGCGGTCGTGGACCACGATCTCGCCCGCGCCACCCCGGGGCAGCGCCGCCGTGGCGCCGTAGGCGAGCGGCCGCGCGGCCGCGCGGATCGTCAGGCGGACCTCGGAGGACGGCTCGGGCCGCGAGCCGCGCAACCAGGTGACCTGCCAGGATCCCTCCGGACCGCAGCGGAACTCCAGGTGGACCCGGGAGACGAACAGCCAGTCGTCGGGCGTCACCAGGCGGCACACGGCCCGGTCCCGGCCGACGCGCAGCACGGCACCCGGGTCGCTGGGCGCGTCGGCCATCAGCATGCCTGCCGTGGCGCCCGCGTCCGTGCCGGAGACGGAGGCCATGGTGAGTTCGAGCACGTGCGCTCCTCGTGGTTCGGGGCGCGCCGGGCCGCAGCCTGTGCCGCGGGCCCGGCCGTGCGCGCCAACGCCTTTGGCGGAGCGCCCGGTTGACGCACCGCGGCGGCATGATAAATCGCCTGGGCGGGGCGCGTCCGGCACAATGTCCTCATGACCGAGCGAAAGCCACCGGGTGTGCCGTTCGAGTCGTGGGTCGAGAAGGAGATCCGTGACGCGCAGGGGCGCGGCGACTTCGACCGGCTGCCCGGGGCGGGCAAGCCCCTGCCGGACGACACCACGTACGACGAACTGTGGTGGGTCAAACGCAAGATGGCACGCGAGGGCCTGTCCGTCCTGCCGCCGTCGCTCGCCCTGCGCAAGGAGGCCGAGGACGCGCTGGCGGCGGCGTACGCGGCGCCCTCGGAGCACACCGTGCGGAAGATCATCGCGGACATCAACACGAAGATCCTGGACATGATGCTCAAGCCACCGCCCGGCCCCCCGCTGGGCCTGAAGCGGTACGACGTGGAAGAGGTCGTCCGCGAGTGGCACGAGCGGCGCGGGCTGCGGGGCACCCGGACGGCGGGCGGACAGGGGCGCGGATAACCGGTTGCGCGGCCCCGCGGCCCCACGCCGAGAATGACCGCATGCCGCCCAGGACCGACGCCACGCCCCCGCTCCCGCTCCCGCCCACGTCTTCGGCCGGGGCCGCCTCCACGACCGCGGAGGCGGGCGCGTCCGGGGCCGCGTCCTGGACCGTGGCCCCCGAGCCGTACGACTCCCCGGTCGCCGTCGCGCTCTGGCGGGCGTACTACACCGAGGTCAGTGACCGCTGGTACCTGCTGCACGAGGGCCACCGCACCGACCCCGCCGAGCTGGAGCGCGAGATCGCCGCCCGCATCGGCTGTGAACTCACCCCGCCCACTGGCCAGTTGCTGGTCGGCTGGTACGGCGGCCGGCCGGCGGGCACGGCGGGGGTACGGCTGCTGGACCCGGCCACCGCCGAGCTGACCCGGGTCTTCCTGCACGAGGAGGTGCGTGGCAGGGGCGGTGCGGCGCCGCTGGTCGGCGCCGCCGAGGACGCGGCCCGTGCGCTCGGCGCCCGGCGGATGATCCTGGACACCCGCGGCGACCTGGTGGAGGCCCGCGCCCTGTACGCGCGGCTGGGCTACACGGAGACCGGACGGCACAACGACGACCCCTACGCCGAGCACTGGTACACCAAGCCGCTCGCCTGAGCCCTGTCACGCGTACCGGGACCTCTGCCGACCTCTGTACCTCTGCCGACCCCTGTCAACGCGTACCCGGACGCCTGCCGACCTCTGTCAACGCGTACCCGGACGCCTGCCGACCCCTGTCACGCGTACCCGGACGCCTGCCGATCCCTGTCACGCGTACCCGGACGCCTGCCGACCCCTGTCACGCGTACCGGGGCGTCTGCCGGGTGGCCGCCCGCTCCTCGTGCGGCCGTTCCGCGTCGGAGCCACACAGCTCCCCGGTCAGTTCCCTCACCAGCTGCGCCAGGTCGGTCGGCCGGTCGAGGCCCCACCAGTCGCCGAGCAGGTCGGCGAGCGACTCCTCGCGGGCCCGCACCAGCCGTTCGGCGACCTCACGCCCCTGGTCGGTCAGGACGAGGTCCAGACCGAGCCGTTCGGCCAGGTGCCGTTCCTCGACCTGGCGGGCCGCCTCCAGGATCACCGTCAGGGGGACGGGCACCCGCTCGGCCAGCAGGGCGGGCTCGACCCAGCCGTACCGGTTGATCCGCAGCACCAGCCAGCTCGTCGCGGGCAGCAGGTCGTACCCCGCCCGCGCGGTGATCGTGCGGTAGATCTCGCGCCGCCCCTCACGGGTGCCCAGCACGGACAGCGCCCGGCAGACCTCGTCGTACGAGGACCGTTCGACCGGGTTGGTGGCGAGGGTCTGCGTGCCGTCGGGCGCCGTGACGGAGCCGCGCAGCTTGTCCTCCTTCAGGAACCAGGCCAGGACGAAGGCGAGGAGGGCGACCGGAGCGGCGTAGAGGAAGACGTCGGTGATGGCGGAGGCGTACGCGTGCAGGGCGGCCGGGCGCAGGCCCGCCGGCAGGGCGGCGATGCCGCGCGGGTCCGACTTGAGGGTGGAGGCCGAGACGCCCGGCGGCAGGTGGGCGCCCCGGAAGGCGGTGGCGAGCTGGTCGGCGAGCCGGCTCGCGAAGACCGTGCCGAAGATGGCCACACCGAAGGAGGCGCCGATGGAACGGAAGAAGGTGGCGCCGGAGGTGGCGACGCCCAGGTCCTCGTAGCTGACGGCGTTCTGCACGATGAGGACGAGCACCTGCATGACGAGGCCGAGCCCCAGGCCGAAGACGAAGAAGCAGCCGCTCATCTCGGCGGTGGAGCTGTGCTCGTCGAGCCGGTGCAGCAGGAGCAGGCCGACCGTGGTGACGGCGGTGCCGGTGACGGGGAAGACCTTCCAGCGGCCGGTGCGGCTCACGATCTGCCCGGAGCCGGTCGAGGCCAGCAGCATGCCGACCACCATCGGCAGCATGTGGACGCCGGACAGCGTCGGCGAGATGCCCCGCACGACCTGGAGGAACGTCGGCAGGTACGTCATCGCGCCGAACATCGCGAAGCCCACGATGAAGCTGATGACGGCGGAGAGCGTGAAGGTGCGGATGCGGAACAGCTTGAGCGGCAGGACCGGTTCCGCCGCCCGGCGCTCGACGGCCACGAAGGCGGCCACGAGGAGGACGCCCAGCACGGCGAGACCGATGATCTGCGGCGAGCCCCAGCCCCAGGTGGTGCCGCCCAGCGAGGCGACCAGGACCAGGCAGGTGGCGACCGACGCGATCAGCAGCGTGCCGAGGTAGTCGATGACGTGGTGCTGCGCCTTGCGCGGGATGCGCAGGGCGGTGGCGATCACGGCGAGGGCGACGACGCCCACCGGCAGGTTGACGTAGAAGACCCAGCGCCAGCTCAGGTGCTGGGTGAAGATCCCGCCGAGCAGCGGCCCGAGCACACTCGTCGCGCCGAAGACCGCCCCGAACAGCCCCTGGTAGCGGCCGCGTTCACGCGGGGAGACGACATCGCCGACGATCGCCATCGACAGCACCATCAGCCCGCCGCCGCCCAGCCCCTGCACGGCACGGAAGGCGATCAGCTCGGGCATGTTCTGCGCCATCCCGCACAGCGCGGAGCCCACCAGGAAGATCACGATGGCGGTCTGGAACAGCTTCTTGCGCCCGTACTGGTCGCCGAGCTTGCCCCACAGCGGGGTCGCGGCGGTCGACGCCAGCAGGTAGGCGGTGACCACCCAGGACAGGTGCTCCAGACCGCCGAGGTCGCTGACGATGGTGGGCAGCGCGGTGGAAACGATCGTCTGGTCCAGCGCGGCCAGCAGCATGCCGAGGAGCAGCGCGCCGATGGAGACGAGGACGTTGCCGGAGACGTGCTCGGACTCACCCGGCTCGGCACCGCGCGGGGACGGGGGCCGGGACGGCGGCGGGAAGTCGGATTCGGTATCCGTCGTCGGCGGAGAGTCGGGGTCCGTACCCGCCGGCGACGGGGCGTCGGGGCCCGTACCCGCCGGCGGCGGGGAGCCGGGCCCCGTACCCGTCGTCGGCACACCGGGCGTCTCCGGCGTACCGGCCCTGCCCTGTCCATCCCCGGCCATGGAGACCTCCCGACGCTCTCGTGACATCTCCCATCGTCATCGGTGTGTCCCGTTATGGCCTGTCGAGTCCCCCCTTCGGGGCCGCCGTTCCGGGACTTCGGGGAGAAGGTGTGGAGAGGATCTGCATAATCCTTGGAGTCCGGACTGGGAGGGGACCGACGCGTGGAAGAGCCGAAGGGGCATGTCTGCCCGGAGTGCAATGCGCCCCGGAGCGCGGACGACTCCCCGTCGTGCGCCTGCGGACAGCGAGCGGCCGACGCCCTGCGCGACGCGCGGACCGCGGAGGCGGCAGCGGCGGAGGACTTCGATCCGCTGCGGATACGGCCATACGTGGACTGTGCGGACCATGGGGACTACGACGGCTACGGGGACGGCAGGCGCGGCGGTGACGGCAGGGGTGGCGGTGACGCCGGGAGCGACGGGGGCCGGGGTGACGCCGGGGGCGGCGGTGTCGCCGAGGCCGCCCGCGCAGGCACGGCGTCCGCGACGGCGACGGGCGCGGAGACGGGTACCGGTGCGGGCACAGGGCCGGGCGTAGGCGCGGGCACAGGCCCGGGCGTAGGCGCGGGCACAGACGGTGGCGCCGGCGCGGGCGGTGGCGTCGGCGCGGGCGCGGGCACAGATGGGGACGCGGAGACCCGGCGGGGGCCCGCCCCCGCGGCCGGCCCGGGGGCGGAGGCGCCGACGCGGCCCGTACCCGCCGTGGAGGCCACGATGCCGCTGCGTACGATCGCGCTGCCCACGCCGCTGACGTCACGGGCGGGCGAGCCCAGCGCATCCGACCTGAACCTGTTCGACTCGGGCGGCACCCGCAGCTTCGACGCCGTCGCCGCAGACGGAGAAGGCGGCGGAGGCAGAAGGGGCGGAGAAGGACAGGAGGGCGGCGGGGGCGCCGGCGCGGCGCCCGGCGGGGCCCGTCGCGGACGCCGCCGGCCTGCCGCCCTGCTCGCCGTCTCGGCGGCCGTGATCGCGCTCGCGGCGGCGTGCGCGTACGCGGGTGGACTGTTCTCTTACGAGTCCCCGGCCCGGGACGGCGCCGCCCAGGAGGTACGGGAGAGCATCCCCGACGCCCCGACGTCCGCCGCACCCACGGCCCCGCCGACGAGCGCCGCGCCCGTGCCCTCCCCCACCGTGTCCGCGTCGGCGAGCGCGTCGCCGTCCGCCACCGCGAGCCCGTCCACGTCCCCCTCGCCCTCCGCGACGAGCGCCTCCCCGTCGCCGTCCGGTTCCACGGGCGCCGCCGCGCCGGGGCTCGCGCCCACCGCCCCGGCCCAGACCACTCCCGCGTCCCCCCGGGCCACGCGGACGCCAGGGCCCGCCGCCACGCTGCGCCGGGGCGACCGCGGCCCCGAGGTGAGCGAACTGCAGGAGCGCCTGGCGCGGCTGTACCTCTACACCGGCCGGATCGACGGCTTCTACGACCAGCACGTGGAGGACTCGGTACGGACCTACCAGTGGGCCCGCGGCATCACCTCGGACGGCCTCGGCGTCTACGGCCCGGCGACGCGGGCGAGCCTGGAGGCGGAGACGTCGCACCGGTGAGACCTGGTCAGACATGGCCAGGCCCGGCCGGGCCGCGTCGGGCCCAGTCGAGCCCGGTGAGGCATCGTCAGACCCAGTCGGGCCCGGTGAGGCCGCGTCAGGCCCAGTCAGGACTCGTCAGGGCCTGGTCAGGACCGGTGGGGTGAGGGCGGCGCAGAGGGGGTGGAGACCCGGGGGCGGTGGATCTCCACCCCCGATTCCACCCATGGGTCCAGGTGCCGCGGGCCTCTTCCCAGCAGTCTTGAGGGCATGACAGCGACCGAGTGGATCACCGACATCGCCCTCATCCTCGTCGTCTTCCGGCAGCTGCGGGAAGACCGGCTCGACCTCAAGACCTTCCTGATCCCGCTGGGGATCGTGGCCTACGTCGCCTACTCCTACCTGGACGGCATCCCCACCGCGGGCAACGACCTGGTGCTGGTCGCGGTCCTGATGGGCGTGGGCGCCGCGCTCGGCATCGCGGGTGGCGTCTACACGCGCATACGGGCGGTCGACGGGCACCTCCTCATCAAGGCCGGGGCGGTGTCGGCGATCCTGTGGGTCGTGGGCATGGGGGCGCGGATGGGCTTCCAGATGTGGGTGGAGCACGGCGGCGGCGCCGACGACGTCGCCCGGTTCAGCGTCGCTCACCACATCACCGGGGACCAGGCGTGGGTGACGGCGTTCGTGCTGATGGCCCTCACCGAGGTGGTCACGCGGGTGGCCACGATCTACCTGCGCAGCAGGGCCCGGGCGGTACCCCGTCCCGTGCCCGTCCTCGACCGTGCGGCCTGACCGTGCAGTATCTTCTGCCCGGGACCGCGACTCCGAGCGCCCCGCCCCCGGGGGAGGCCGCGAACCCGGCCGCGGCCCAGGCAGTGGACCGTCGCCCTGCTCCTCATGGTCAGCTCCGCGGCGCTGCTGGCCCGGCATCTGCCCGAGCACAGGGTCCCCCAGCGCTCCGCCCTCGTCTGGCTGACGCTCGGCGTCCTCGCGGCGGCGGCCCTGATCGGCGTCAGCCGCTCCGGAACGGGTTACCTCTTCGCCTACTTCCTCGCCGGGCACCTCGGATACCGGCTCGACACCAGACCGGCCCTGGTGCTCGCGGCTGTGTGCAGCCTGCTCTGCGGCGCCGTCCTCTATGCCCGCCCCGGGCCGGACTACCCCCTGCTGCCCTGGACGGTCGGTCTCACCGCCGGCGCGCCGGTCCTGATCGGCATCATCAATCGCGGTCAGCGCCGGGCCGTCCGGGCGGCAATCGAGGCGGCCGAGTCGGCCGAACGCGCTGCGCGCGCCGAGGCGCGGACCGCCGTGCTGACCGAGCGCAGCCGGATCGCCCGGGACGTGCACGACGTCCTGGCGCACTCGCTGGCCGGGATCAACATGCAGTTGGAGCTGGCCGACGCGCTGCTCGACACCGGTGACCTGGAGAAGGTCCGGGCGGCCAACGACAAGGCCCACGACTTGGTCAAGGAGAGCCTGAGGCAGGCGCAGTGGACCGTGCGCGCGCTGCGCGAGGACTCGCTGCCCCTGCGGGAGAGCCTGGCGGCGATGCTCGCCTCGTCGGGCCACCGTGACGTTCTCACCGTCACGGGGACCGTCCGCGCGGTGTCGCCTCAGGTGACCCAGAACCTGCTGCGGATCGCCCAGGAGGCGCTGACCAACGCAGCCCGGCACGCGCCCGGAGGAGAGGTCGGCATGGAGCTGGCGTACGCCGCCTCCTCGACCACACTGATGATCCTCAACGGCCCCGCCACCCGTGAGGGGAACTCCGGGGTCGGCAGCGGGATGGGACTGATCGGAATGCGCGAACGCGTCGCCCTGCTGGGCGGGACCGTCGCCGCGGGTCCGGTCACCGAGGGACCGCACCAGGGCGGCTGGCAGGTGGAGGCAGTGATCCCGGGATGAGTGAACCGATCGAGGAACCGCGGCGGTTGAGGGTGGTCGTCGCCGACGACCAGGCCGCCGTCCGGGAACCGCTCGCCGCGGTGCTCGCGCTGTCCGAGGACATCGAGGTCGTCGCGGCCGCCGCGAACGGGAGCGAGGTGCTGACGGCCGTGGCGGCCGGGCCGGTGGACGTGGTGCTGATGGACCTCAGGATGCCCGTGATGGACGGGACCGAGGCGACGCGCAGGCTGGGTGAGGCGTACCCGGACGTTGCGGTGGTCGTGCTGACGACCTTCGCCGACGACGACTCGATCCTCGGCGCGCTGGGCGCGGGAGCCCGCGGCTATCTGACCAAGAACGCGGGGCGCCTGGACATCACCCGGGCGATCCGGGCCGCTGCCGCCGGTCAGTCGGTGCTCGACCGCGAGGTCCAGGACCGGCTGCTGGCCACCGTCCGGACCAAGGCGCCGGCGCCGGCGTCGGCGCCGCTACGGGCCCTGCCCGACGACCTCACTCCCCGCGAACGCGAGGTCCTCACGCTGATCGGCCGGGGCCTGCCCAACCGGGGCATCGCCGAGAAGCTGTTCATCAGCGAGGCCACGGTCAAGACCCACATCAACAACCTGTTCGCCAAGTCGGGCATCCGCGACCGCGCGGACGCCGTCCGCCGCGCCATCGAGGCAGGCCTGGCCTGATCCTTCGTGGAGCCAGACCTGGCCTGATCCCGCGTGGAGGCAGGCCTGGCCTTTGTCTCCCGTCGAGGCAGACCTGGCTGAGCCGCCGTCGAGGCAGGTCCCCGGTCCGCCCCGCCCCCGAGGCGGGCTTGGGCCGACCTGGCCCGGGCCTCAGCCCACGTGCAGGCGGACCGTCCCGTCCCCCACCGGCTCCACCCGGAGCCGCGTGAGGTCAGGCACCACCGCGTCGGGACCGTGGGCGGCGGCGCGCGGGCCGACGCCGATCACCCGCATCCCGGCGGCACGTCCGGCGGCGATGCCCGCGCCGGAGTCCTCGAAGACCAGGCAGTCGGCGGGGGCGATGCCGAGTTCGGCGGCGCCCTTCAGGAAGCCCTCGGGGTCGGGCTTGCTCGCACCGACGGACTCGGCTGTGACGCGTACGTCCGGCAGTGGCAGGCCCGCGGCGGCCATCCGGGCCGTGGAAAGACCGACGTCCGCCGAGGTCACGAGGGCGTGCGGCAGTCCGCGCAGCGCGGCCAGGAACTCCGGCGCGCCGGGGACCGGCACCACGCCGTCCATGTCCGACGTCTCCTCGGCGAGCATGCGGGCGTTCTCGGCGATGTTCTGCTCGGCGGGCCGGTCGGGCAGCAGAAGCGCCATCGAGGCGTGTCCCTGGCGGCCGTGGACCACCTTCATCACCTCGTCACCGTCCAGTCCGTGCCGGTCGGCCCAGCGCCGCCAGATGCGTTCGACGACGGCGTCGGAATTGACGAGGGTGCCGTCCATGTCCAGCAGGAAGGCTCGGGCGGTGAGCACGGCGGTGGCCGTCATCGGCAGCTCCAAGGTGCGCGGAGGGGCGTGGGGGTCGGGCCCCGGTCGACCCGCCGGGACGTTCCGGGGGTACAAGGCGGCCCCGCCCGCCGGTCAGGGTGAGCGGACGGGAGCCACTTTGTTTCCCTACGGTACAAAACAAACCCGGCATCCCGCCACCGCCGACCGGATCCTTCACCCGGAGTTCAGCTCCGCACCAGGGGGTGCGGAAGCTCCCGTAATTGCGTCAGGAGCCGGCGGCAGCGGGGCCCATCTGATCGCTGGACCCGGCGGGATCCGGCTTTTGGATCCTCGCGCCGACGGCGGACCTCGCCGCCGCGCTTCGGCATCTCGAAGTCGACCGCGCGCCGCCGGTTCCCGATCCGGTCGCTGGCCGGCGTCCGGGGCCGCCTGCACCAGGCCGTGCTGCACCGCCTCGACGACGCCGGTCTCGTCGACGTCACCCGCGTCGTGCTCGACACCGCCCGCGGGTGCCGGACCCGCCGGTGACGCGGGGGGCCTCACCGTTCGCCGGGGGCGCCCGTGTCCCGGTCGCCGTGTGCTCTGCTCCCTCTTCCGGCCCCAGCGCCGGGCGTGCGGCGGCAAGTACGAGAAGCCGTGGCGCCGGACCGGCAGCACACCCACCAGCCGGACAAACCGCCTGGAGAAGCGAGAACCCGCCCAGGAAGCTACTGGCGGGGTACTTGCCGCCTGGTTCACCGCTCGTTAACAGCACCCCATCCGGCACCGGCCACCCGCAGCGCGCACGAGCACGGCCGCAACACGGCCGTCGCACGACCGCGGCGCCACGGCCCGGCCGCCGTACGATCGCGGTGCCACGGCCCGGCCGCCGTAGGCCGCGGCGCCTCGACCGCCGTACGGCCGCGCCCCGCCCTTGGCCGCCATCTCTGGCCGCCGCCTCAGGCCGTCTCCTCTGGCCGCCGCCTCAGGCCACCGCCTCCCACAGGCTCCACACGCCGAGCGCGAGCATCAGCACGGCCGCGACCTTGGTGATCAGGTTGAGCGGGACTCGCCGCATCAGCGCCTTGCCGCCGACGATCCCGAGCCCTGCGACCGCCCACAGGGCCAGGACCGCACCCAGGCCGACGGAGACGGGGTCGTCGTAGCGGGCGGCGAGGTTCGCCGTCATGATCTGGGTGAGGTCGCCGAACTCGGCGACCAGGATGAGCATGAAGCCGGTCCCGGCGACCCTCCAGAAGGACTGGTCCTGGGGCTGCCGGATCTCCTCGTCGTCGTCGCCCTTCTTCAGCAGCAGCACGGCCGCGCCGCCGAGGAACAGCACGCCCGTCAGCGCGTGCACGATCCGCTGTGGCAGGAGCGTGAGCACACTGCCCGCCGCCACGGCCAGCACCACGTGCAGCAGGAAGGCGGCGGCGACACCCGCGAAGACATAGGAGGCGCGGTAGCGGGTGCCGAGCACGAGTCCCGCCAGGGCCGTCTTGTCCGGCAGCTCGGCGAGGAAGACGACGCCGAAGACGAGCGCCAGGACGCTGAGACTGATCACTGTCCCTCAATCGGTCGGGGCCACCCCGCCGAGAGTGCTGCGACCTGTGCGACCAGAGCCTCGGCAGGGCAGCACACGGATGCACCCGTGCCGTACGCACGGGCGTGCACTGCTGTGCCGAAGGTCTCGCTGGCCGACCCCCGGATCCTGTCCGAGGCCTGCCTCCGGGCGCCGGCTCAGTCCAGCTGAGCAGTATGTCGACGGTCCGGCGAAGAGCTACTCCCCTTCTGCGCCGTCCATCCTACGCGACCGGAAGTTCCGTCACGGGCCTTGTCATGTCATGCACGCGTCACTACCTTCTCACCGCACGCACACCTCCCCGCAACGCGACGCGGCGAGCATTCCCACGCTCGCGCCCACAACCCCCACCACGCAAGGGAGTTCACATGGCCCGCAGGTCCCGCAGGTCGTCCAGGCCCACGTTCTACGCGCGTCGACGACTGGGCATACTCACGGCCCTCACCGGCCTCCTCGCCACCGTCGCCCTCATCGACCCCCCGGCCGCCTCCGCCGCCCTCCCCACCCCGGTCAGCGCCGCCACCGCCCGCGGGTACCTCGCCTCCCTCACCGTCGCGGCCGAGAACCGCACCGGCTACAACCGCGACCTCTTCCCGCACTGGATCACCATCAGCGGCACCTGCAACACCCGCGAGACCGTCCTGAAGCGGGACGGCTCGAACGTCACCACCGACTCCTCCTGCGCCGCCACGAGCGGCACGTGGTACTCCCCCTACGACGGCGCGACCTGGACCGCGGCCTCGGACCTGGACATCGACCACCTCGTGCCGCTGGCCGAGGCCTGGGACTCCGGGGCGGGCAAGTGGACCACCGCGCAGCGCCAGGCGTTCGCCAACGACCTCACCCGCCCGCAGCTCATCGCCGTCACCGACAACGTCAACCAGGCCAAGGGCGACCAGGACCCGGCCACCTGGGTGCCGTCCCGGTCGGCGTACGTCTGCACCTACGTCCGCGCCTGGGTCCAGGTGAAGTACTACTACGACCTCTCGGTCGACCCGGCGGAGAAGAGCGCCCTGCAGGGCTACCTCGCGAACTGCTGACGCGCCGCCGCCCCCGCCCCGGCCCCACCGGAGCCCACTCTCCGCCCACCCGCGGACCCTTCCCACGCCCGCCCTCTTCCGCCGCGCACGCCCGCACGGGCCGCCGCCGGAGGAGGGCGGGCGCCGTTCGCCCGTGGCCGATCCGCGCCCTCCGCGACGCCCTCCCCACATGGCCGATCCGAGCCATTGACGGCCCGCCCGCGCGCCGGGCCGCCCTGGTTCGGTCAGGTGTTCGTCAAGTCGACGCCCCCCGGCATTCCCGCCGACACCGACCGGCGCGGCCCGGGCGCAGGCCGCGCCTGCCGGCCGGGCACACCGGGGCCCGTAACGGAGTCCCGTTCGGCCCCCGGTGCGCCCAGTGGTCCACCAGGTGGCACACCCCGTTATCCGCCGGGTTGTCCACCCCGTGGATGGTTCGCGCACTTCGCCTAATCCACTGCGTACCGCAGCAAACGGAACCCGAGCGGCACCGCGAGCATGGCCAGATGTTGAACTTGCAAGTACAGATTAGGTCGACCTAACCTAGGTCACCCGTTCGGACCGTCCCCCGGCCGGCCCCCACCCCGGGCCGGCCCGACCGAAGGAGAACCCCCACATGACCGGCCTGACCGGACGTCTCAACTATGCGCAGCCCTACGCCCTCGGCCTGTTCCGCATCGTCGTGGGACTGGTCTTCTTCTGCCACGGCGCCGCATCCCTGTTCGGCGTGCTCGGCGGTGCGGTGGGCACCCACGGCGGCACGCTCTCCACCGGCACCTGGCCGGGCTGGTACGCGGCGGTGATCCAGCTGGTCGGCGGCGCCCTGGTCATGCTGGGCCTGGGCACCCGCGCCGCCGCGTTCATCGCCTCCGGCTCCATGGCCTTCGCCTACTTCGACGTCCACCAGAAGGCGGCGCTGTGGCCCATCGAGAACGGCGGCGAGATGCCCGTGCTGTTCTGCTGGTCCTTCCTGCTGCTGGTCTTCACCGGCTCCGGCGCGTTCGCCCTGGACGGACTGCTCACCCGGCGCTCGGCGCAGCAGCGGCCCGCCGCCGAGCAGACCCCGGTGGCGGTCTGACGGACGGGCGCCGGGG
>NZ_JBHJUW010000187.1:0-13602 GCF_042268205.1 Streptomyces sp. NPDC056160 | reverse complement strand
AGGCTTCTCTGCTGCTCTGCGCGTGCTACGCGTGTCGCGGGGGCTTGTCGCGGGGCTACGGGTGTCGGGGGCCCTGTGTGCGTGACCGTCCGCGCCGTGACCCGGCGCCCGTCGCCCCCGCGCGTCGTGGCCGCCCCCGCGCCTCGCGGCCCAGGGCCCGTTACCCCGGCAGCTTGGCCCGCAGGCCGCCGATCGTGGCGGCCGGGCCCGCCGTGACTCGGACGGAGCGGCGCACCAGCCCGGCGTCGCGCCGCAGCCCGCGGGCGGTGTGCCGGCCCCGCCACAGCCACGAGGGCGACCCGCCGGTGTCGTCGGCGGCGATCAGCAGACCGCCGAGCATGGAGAGGTTCTTCAGGAAGTGGATGCGCTGCTGAGCGCGTTCGGCGGGGTCCTCGGCCTCCCAGAAGCGGTGCCCGGCCACGGTGGTGGGCACCAGCGTGGCCGCCAGGGCCAGCGCGGAGAGTCGGGGCAGCCGTCCCAGGCCCAGCAGGATCCCGGCGGCCACCTGGACACCACCGCTCAGCCGGACCACCTGCTCGGTCCGGTCCGGCAGCAGGGCCACGCGTTCGGTGAGGGGGCGCACGACCGGCTCGGCCAGCGGAGTGACGGCCTCGGGGTTGCGTACGGAGTTCATGCCTCCGGCGACGAACATGGAGGCGAGCAGGGGACGACCGGCCACGCGCAGCAGACTCATGGACCTCTCCAGACGGGTGGGGATGTACGGCCTCCGCCGGGTTCCCGGACCCACCGGATGCATTCGAGCCGGAGAGCCCGGCCGGGTCGGCCGGAACACCGGTCTACCTTCCCCGTTTTCCAGAAGTGTGCCCATCTGTGGCAATTTTCGGGACATTACGGAACCGGGGAGCGGCGTGCCCTGGTCTTACCTGCCGACCGACGAGCCGGGAACCGCCCGGCCCCGTGCATTGGGGGAACACTCACATGCCCATGCGTGTCCGCACCCGACGTAGCCTGCTCACCGCCTCCGCCCTCGCGGCGGCGCTCTCCCTGGCCGCCGTGGCCCCGGCGCTGGCCGGCACCGCGACCGACCACCCGGCCCCCGCAGCCGACCACCCGGCCCCCGCAGCCGCCGGCACCGCGCGAACGGCCCCCGGGCCGGGCCGGACGGCATCGGTGCCCGTCTCCGCTCTCCAGGGCGACCCGCGCAGCGTCAGCCAGCGCGTCGCCGACTTCTACGGCGCCTACATCGACACGGCCTGGGACGGCTCCGACCCGGCCGCGGCGGCCGACGCCAAGGCGCTGAAGGCCTTCTACCTGACCGCCGGGGCGCGCAGGAAGGTCGCCGCGTACGAGGCCAGGGAACACGCCGACGGCATCCTCTTCGCCCAGAACGTGCCGGTGCGGTGGAAGGTCGACTACACCGGTTCGGGCGGCGGCCACGCCTCCAGCAGGGTCACGCTCACCTGGAGCGACGGCAGGAACGCCCAGGTCACGAAGATCGACGTACGGTCCGACCTCAGGACCCGCAAGATCACCGACCTGAGGCCGGTCCGCCAGGGCTGAGGTCGTCCGGTCCGTCTGCTCCGTCCGCCCCGGCGGCGGACGGACGGGACGGAGCAGACGGACCGGAGGCGGCAAACGGGTCGGACGGCCAGTCGGATCGAACGGGCCAGTCGAATCAGACGGGCCGGATGAATCGGACGGACCGGGCGAATCGTACGGACCGGGCGGACCGCCGTGGTGCCCCGGCACCGCCCGGGGCACCCGGCGGGGCATGGGCGCCGAGCGACGCCCCCCAATGCCCCCCTGACCGGCCAGACGCTCTCCCTGCGCGCAGGGGGGTGCACCTGGCTGCCGCAGAGCATGAGCGAGAGCGTCGACCGGACCCTCCCGACCCGCCCCCGGGGCCGCCCCGCCCTCGCCCTGCGCGGACCGGACGCGGTCCGCTTCTTCTGCGACGCACACAACGTGCGCCGCGACGGCGCGCTCCCCGAGCGCGTGGGGCCCCCTCTTCGGCCACGGAGCCGTCCACACCTTCGACGGCGGGCCGCACCGTGAGCGCAAGCGGCTGTTCCTGCCGCTGCTGCGGGCCGACCGGATCGCGGGCCTCGTCGAGGAGGTCACCCGGGCCTGGGACGAGGCGGTCACGCACTGGGCACGGCGCCCGAACGGGTCGTCCTCAGGCCCCGGACGCCGGCCACGGCGGCGACGGGCGCCGACACGGCCACCGGCCTCCGCCACGCCCGGCGCTGACGCGGCGTCCGCCGCCCACGTCCCGGGCCGGACGGCAAGCCGGGTGCGGCCGCTCGCGTGATCCTCCGTCCGGCGGTGTGGCACGGGCCGGCCCGGGAACCCGGCGGGCGGTCCACCGGTGACACACCATCTTCGAACAGCGAGGAGCGCTGCCATGGGACACGGCGGAGACGTCATCCACGAACTGACCACCGATCACCGTGAGGTGGAGGAGATCTTCGCGCAGATCGAGGCCCTCCCGGCGGGGGACAAGAGGCGCAAGGACCTGGCGGACCAGGCCACCATCGAACTGGTCCGGCACTCCGTGGCCGAGGAGATGTACCTCTATCCGGCCGTGCGCCAGTACCTCCGCGACGGCGACGCGATCGCCGACCGGGAGATCCAGGACCACTCCGAGGCGGAGCGCACGATGAAGGACCTGGAGGGCTGCCAGGCCGACGACGCCCGGTTCGACCAGCTCATGGGCCGTCTGATGCGGGAGATCCGCGAACACGTGACGGACGAGGAGCAGAACCTCTTCCCGCAACTGCGCGAGGCGGCCACCCCCGAGGGGCTGGAGGACCTGGGCGACAAGGTGCGCACGGCGAAGAAGACGGCGCCGACCCGGCCGCACCCCTCCGCCCCCGACACACCGCCCGCGAACAAGCTCCTGGCCCCCGGGGCCGGCATGGTCGACCGGATCAGGGACGCGCTGTCCGGCCGCGGGAAGACCGGCTGACGCACGTGGCCGTCCCGGCAGAGCGCCGGTGAGTCCGCTCGCGGGGGCCGCCGAGACCTTACCGGTCCGGCGGCCCCCGCGACGCAGCTGCCCGAGCCCGCGCGCGACGACGCGGCCCGCACCCCGGGAGGACTGGTGAACCCCGACCAGGAACAGCGGCACACGCGACACGGACAGCCGCAGCCGCAGCCGCACGGCACGCATTGCACGCACTCCGCGGACGGCGCGGAACACCCGCACCCCGGCCTGCCGCGCCGGGGCTTCCTCGGGGTGTGCGCCGGCGCGGCCGGACTGGGCGCGGCGACCGCCTGCGACCACCCGGCAGCCCGCCGCACCCCGCCCGCCGCCGACCGGCACCGCCCCGAGGCGGAGCGCGACCGGCCCGGCACCGGCGACTGGCGGATCACCTCGCCCGGCCCGCCCGACGCGGTGGCCGGCTACACCGACCGGGTGAGCGTCGTGCCCGGCCAGGAGTGCGGCCTGCACGTGTCGACCACTGCGGGCTCGTTCCGCGTCTCGGCCTTCCGCGTCGGCTGGTACGCGGGGACGTACGCCCGGCTCGTGTGGCGCTCCGCGCCGGTGCGGGGCCGCGCCCGCCCGGCCGCCCGCGTGCTGTCCGCCACCCGTACCGTACGGGCGGACTGGCCGCGCACGCTCGGCGTCGACACCGACGGCTGGCCGGAGGGGGCCTACCTGCTGCGCCTGGACGCGGACAACGGCCACCAGCGCTACCTCCCGCTGATCGTGCGCTCCGCGCACGGCGCCGGCCGCACCGTCCTGCTGCACGCCCCGGCCACCTGGCAGGCGTACAACCGGTGGGGCGGGTACAGCCTCTACGACGGTGCCTCGGGCGCCTACGCGACCCGCTCCCTGGCCGTCAGCTTCGACCGGCCCTACGACAAGAACGGCGCCGAGAAGTTCCTGACGTACGAGTGGGCGGCCGTGGTCCTGGCCGAACGGCTCGGCATACCGCTGGCGTACACCACCGGCACCGACCTGCACCACGACCCCGGGGTCCTGCGCGCAGCCGCCGCCGTGATCTGCCTGGGCCACGACGAGTACTGGACCCCCGAGCAGCGCGGGCACGTCACCGCTGCCCGGGACGCGGGCACCAACGTGGCCTTCCTCGGTGCCAACACCTGCTTCCGCCGGGTCCGTCTGGAGGGCGGCGCGGCGGGGGAGGGGCGCACCGTCGTCTGCTACAAGTCCTCCTACCGCGACGACCCGTACTACCCCTCCCGCCCCGCGCAGGTCACCACCGACTTCCGGCTGGCCCCGGCCGCCGACCCCGAGTCCTCCCTCACCGGTGTGCTCTACGAGGGCTACCCGGTGGACGCCCCCTACGTCGTGCAGGCGGCGGACCACTGGCTCCACGAGGGCACCGGAGCGCGCGCCGGCGAGAGTTTCGCCCACCTGGTCGGGGTGGAGTACGACCGGGTCACGCCCGGCGCGCCCGTCCCTTCCCCGCTGGAGATCACCGCCCACTCGCCGTTGGTGCACGCAGGCGCCCGCAGTCACAGCGACTCCGCGTACTACACCGTCCCGGGCGGCGCGGGCGTCTTCGCGACGGGCACCATGCGCTGGGTGGAGGCGCTGATGGCGGGGACCGGCGAACTCGGTCGCGACCACGACATGGACGCCCGTACCCGCGCCTTCGTCACCCGCACCACGGAGAACCTCCTGCGCGCCTTCGCCGAGGGCCCGACCGCCCGTCACCGGCCCGCCCCGCGCCCCAACGTGCGCCGGCTGTACGGGACCACGGCGTGAACCCGGCCGTCACCCGGCCGCGTCGGCCGCGGCGGGCGCAGACCCCTGGCGTACGGACTCCCACAGCGCGCCGGTGAGGCCGACGGGATTGCCGGCCGGGATCACCCCGCTGTGCAGCACCGCCCGGGCCAGGGGATCGAGGAGGTCGGCCAGCCGCAGCGAGGCGTCCCGGCCCAGCGCGGTCCACGGCTGCTCCGCCGCCGCGTCCGTCCGCGCCTCCACCTCGGCGTGTGCGGCGGCCCCGGCGGGCGTCAGGGCTCCGTCCCGGCCGAGCCAGCCGCGTCCGCGCAGTTCGGCCTCGGCCGCACGCCAGGCCGGTGCGTCCCACTTGCGGCCCTCCCGCAGCAGCGCGGCGTCGCCCTCGTCGGCGGCGGCCTTCAGCACCATCGCCAGGACGGGTCCGAGCCCGAGGGAGACCAGGACGGCCACGTGGCCGTCGCCGCGGTGTTCGCGCAGCGTGGTCAGGGCCTGCCAGAGGCAGGCGGTTGCCTGTGCGGGCCGGGGCACGGCCTGGTTCGCCGCGCCCAGGACGCGCCCCGCGGTGTCCGCGCCCTCGGCCGCCGCCCACGCCAGATCGGCCGCTTCGGCCAAGTCGGGGCCGGTGGCGGCGTCCGGGCCCAGCAGCCGGGTCAGCGCCGCGCCCATCGCCCGTTCCCGGGCGGCGAGCACGTCCGCCGGAGCCGCGTAGGCCCACGCGTCCGGCAGGGCGCGGGCGACACGCTCGGGGTGGAAGACGTAGAACGCACTCGTGACGACGGGCGCGGCGACGGGACCCAGGGGGGCGGCGCGCAGCGCGAAGTAGCCCATCCAGAAACCGCGCAGGCCCAGTTCGCGGGCGGCCTCGCGGGACTCGGGCGCGAAGTAGAGGAGGTCGTGGACGGGCTCGTAGCGCTCCCACAGTGCCCGCGCCAGTACGTCAGTCATGTGTTCCCCTCCCGGACGAACGGGGGGACCCGCCGCTGCATGACAGCTGTCATGCGCAGCAGCATGGGCCATGACGGTCGTCATAACAACCCCGGGACCGGACACCGCGCCCGTCGTCTCCCCGGACGGGTCTCATTCGGACGGATCCCTGCCATGCGTGTCCATGCCAGGGCGGGTCTGCGTCAGGCGCGCGCGGGTCCCCGGGCGGACACTGGACCCCATGAGCCGTCGGTCCGCGTTCACGGCCCGGCCGGTCGGGCGCCGGGCCGTGCTCCTGGGCATGGCCGGGACCGCGCTCGGCGCGGCGGGCTGCAGCACGGCGACCGGCCCCACCACCGGGGGACACCGGGGTACCGCCCCCGCGCCGGCCGGTTCCACGACCGGTCCGCCCGCGTCGCCCGCACCGTCCGGTGCGCGTCCCGCGCATCCCGCGCTGCCCCGCACCAAGCCGTGGCGTCCCACGTCCGCCGAGGTCGAACCCGCGGTGAAACAGCGTGCCGTGGAACTGATCGAGGCCCTGGGGGCCTGGACCGGCGGCGGGGGCGGTGCGGCCGCCGCGCGGGCCAGAGCGGCCGCCGCACACCAGCGGCCCGCGCTCGCCGCCCAGGCCGGTCCCCTGCTGTCCTCGGCCGACGAGGCCGTACTGCAGGTGGTGGACGCCCAGTACGGCGGGATCCTCGCCGACTCGGCGAGCGTGCTCGTCGTGTGCCGGCAATGGACCCGGCGCGGGGCCACCGTCACGGCGGGCGGCACGACGGTCGACGTACGGCTCGCCCGGACCGGCGGCGGCTGGGTGGTCACCGCGCTGCACCCGGCCCGACCGGGGCCGCCCGAGGCCGTACCTTCGGCCGCGGCGCGCCGGGTGCTGGCCGACTCCCGGATCGAGCTGCCGCCCGCCGCCGCGGCCGACCTGCGCAGCGGCCGGGTCCACGACAGCGTGCCCGCCGCGATGCTCCGCCTGGCCGGGGCGTACCGGATCGCCGTGAGCGTGGTCCGCTCAGGGCACCCCCTGGACGTCTTCGGCACCAGCCGCCCCAGCGACCACCCGCGCGGGCGGGCCTTCGACGTGTGGCGCATCGACGGCCGGCCGGTCGTCGATGCGCGCACTCCCCGCTCGCTGGTGGAGCGGTTCATGCGGGATGCCGCGGACGCGGGTTCCTACAACGTCGGCGGACCGGTGCCGCTCTCCGGCGGCACCCGGCCGAACCAGTTCTTCAGCGACGCCACGCACCACGACCACGTCCACGTCGGCTTCCGCACCTGAGCCCGGCCCGGCACAGGCCCTCAGCCCAGGCCGGGCCAGGTCAGCACGATCATCAGTGCCGCGACCACGGTCAGGGCCGCCACGGGCACGATGACCGGGCGGGCGAGGTCCGCCCAGGCGAACGGGGCCCCGCCCCCCGCCTCGGAACGACCGTTCTTCCGGCGCCCCGGGCCCGGTTCCGCGAAGACACGGCCGGAGCCGAGCAACGAGCGGCACCAGGGGCAGTCGCCGTCCTCCCACGCTTCCATGCCGCGCTCAACGACGGGCCGGGGCCCGGGCAACGCCTGCGGCAGCCATCGTGATGCCGTCGTCACCGGGCCGTGAGCAAGCGGTGCCCCCGGCCCCCCACGCTCCCGCCACGCGGCACCCGCCCGGGCGTCCGGTGCCCCCGGCCTCACAGGCCCGGGACCCCGCGAGGCACGGGCACCGCGGGCACCGCCGAGTCCGCGCCGGCAGCCGGCCGTGGCACGCCTGTGGACGCTCCGGTGCCCCACGGCCGCACGAGCGGTGCACGTCGATCGCCCGCACCGGGCGCCCCGGGAGCGGGCGGGGGCGCGCTCGCGCGCGAGTCCGCGCAGGACGCCGTCGTCGTCCGCTTCCGGGGGCGCTCGGGTGAGGGCGGCACGCCCCGCGAGGTGCTGTCCATGCCGGAGCAACGGCGTACCCGGCCCGTCCGTACGCGCCGTGCTCCGCACCCTCACCGCATCAGGTGAGGACACCGCTCGAACGGACGCTTCTGTTCATGCGACAAGCAGCCCGGGCGGCGTGCGCCGCGGCGGGCGCCGTCCGGGCCCGCCGGGAGCCGGCTCGCCCTGGCGGAGAGCCTGCCGCGGAGCCTGTCGGGGAGTCAGCCCGCCCCGCCGGGAATCAGTTCGGCGAGCAGCAGCGTGCGGTCGTCGGTGACGTCGTCGCAGCCGGAGCCGGCCAGCAGCCGCCGGCACAGCGACGGCAGCCCGTCCGGTTCCCCGGTGTCCGGCACTTCACCGGCGCCGGCGTCGAGGGCGTGGGCCAGCCGGGTGATGCCCTGGTCGATGTCATGGGTGCGGGACTCGACCAGCCCGTCGCTGTAGAGCAGCAGCAGCGCGGGCTCGGACAGGCGCAGCACGGTCGGTTCGTAGCGGCCCGTGCCCAGCCCGAGCGGCAGCCCCGGGGTGGCGAGCGAGACGGGCGCCGCCGGACCGTCCGGCCCGCGCACCAGCGGGGGCGGGTGGCCGGCCCCGACGAAGGTGCACGTGTGCAGATCCGCGTCCCACTCCGCGTACATGCAGGTGGCGAACGGGGCACCGGGCGTGTCCCCGGCTACGGAGTCGAGCCGGTGCAGCAGCTCGCAGGGGTCGATGTCGAGGCTCGCCAGGGTGCGCACGGCGGTGCGCAGCTGGATCATGGCGACGGCGGACTCCGGCCCGTGCCCCATCGCGTCCCCGACGATCATCCCGAGACGCCGGCCCGCCCGGGGCAGGACGTCGTACCAGTCGCCGCCGATGACGTTGTCCTGCCCGGCGGGCCGGTAGCCGTGGGCGACCCGGCAGCCCTCGAACGCCTGCCCGGTGTCCGGGAGCAGGCTGCGGCGGATGGCCAGCGCGGTGCGGCGCTCGCGTTCGTAGCGCCGGGCGTTGTCGAGCGCGACGCCGGCCCGGGCCCCGAGCGACTCGACGGCCACGGCCTCGCCGCGGGTGAACGGCTCCCGGTCCGGGCCGCGGGTGCAGGCGATGAAGCCGACGGCCGTACCGCGCAGGCGCAGCGGCACGATGAGGAACGAGGCGGTGCGCAGCAGGGCGTCCACGCCCGAGTGCTCCGGCCCGGTCTTGCGCAGCCGTTCGACGGTGTGCTCGTCCACGCCGTCGAGCAGCTGCGTCTGTCCGGTCGCGAGCGCCCGAGCGTACGGCGTCTCGCGCGGGAAGACCAGGACCTCGCCGACCGGTAGGAGGTGCTCCCAGTCCTCCGCGGCGTCCGACCCTATGCGCAGGGCGAGCCTGCGCGCCTCGATCTGCGGCGGATCGGCGGCCATGCGCGCCTGTTCCTCCAGGAGCCAGCGCTGGAGCAGGTAGACCGAGGCCGCGTCGCAGAAGCCGGGTGCCAGCGCGTGCACGACGTGGCGGCCGGTCAGCCCGAGGTCGAGTTCCGATCCGATGGCGTCGGCCGCGGGGGAGAAGTGCCGGCGGCGGACCGTGACCGAGGGGTGGGGGCCTTCGGGGTCACGGGGGACGCGGGGTTCGGTGCGTTCTGTGTTCCGCAGGGTCGTTGCCTTCCGGGTGGGGCCGGTGTCGGCGAAGGGCGGGCCAGGCGGTTCGGGCGGTCCAGGCAGTACGGCGGTCCGGGTGGTCGAGGTCGGTCGGGACTCGGGGTGGTGGGGCGGCGGGGCGGTCAGGCGGTTTTCGGGGCGGCGGGCGGTCCTGTGGGCGCGGGTGCGGGCGGGGGAGCGGGGAGGCAGTGGCGTATGCCGTGGGCAACTATATGATGCCCAGTCAAGGTCACCGAGACGTAGGGGAGTTGGTCATGCCCGTGGACGGTCTGCCGCACGGCGTGGATCCGGGCAAGGCCAGTGTGGCCAGGATGTACGACGCCATGCTGGGCGGTGAGCACAACTTCGCCATAGACCGGGAGGCGGTGGCCGCCTTCACGGCGATCGACCCCCAGGTGCGCACCCTGGCCCGCGCCAACCGGGCCTTCCTCGGCCGTGCGGTGCGCTTCCTGACGGATGCGGGCGTCCGCCAGTTCATCGACCTCGGCTCCGGCATCCCCACCCAGGGCAATGTCCACGAGGTCGCCCAGACCGCGGCTCCCGGCGCCCGGGTGGTGTACGTCGACAACGACCCGGTGGCGGTCGCGCACAGCGAGGCGCTGCTCGCCGACAACCCGGACGCGACGATCGTGGCCGCCGACATCAGGCGCCCGCAGGAGATACTGGCCGCGCCCGGGGTGCGCAAGCTCATCGACTTCGAGCAGCCGGTCGCCGTGCTGATGATCACGATCCTGCACTTCGTCACGCCGCGGGAGGACCCGGCCGCCATCGTGGCCGCGTTCCGGGACGCCCTGCCCGCGGGTGGCTGGCTCGCCCTGACCCATGCCACGGACGAGGACCGTCCGGACACGGCCGCCGCCGTCGGGCAGCTGTACCGCGACCGCGCGACGTCCCCCGTCACGGCCCGGTCCCACGACGCGATCGAGGCGCTCTTCGACGGGTTCGACCTGGTGGACCCGGGGCTGGTCCATGTCCCGCTGTGGCGCCCGGGACCGGGGGACGAGATCCCGCGGAACCCGTCCTCGTACTGGGTGTACGCGGGAGTGGGCCGCAAGAGCTCGTGAGCGCGCGCGACGGGCCCGTGGCACGCTGGCCGCATGTGCGGTCGCTTCGTCTCCACTCGCGGTCCCGAGGAGCTGGCCCGGCACTTCGGGGTGACCCGGTGGAACCCCGAGGAGGTGCTGGAGCCCAGCTGGAACGTCGCGCCGACCGACCCGGTGTGGGCCGTCCTGGAGCGCGCCCCGCGCGGTGAGCGTACGGCGGCCGGGGTGCGGCGTGAGCTGAGGGTGCTGCGCTGGGGCCTGGTGCCGTCCTGGGCCGAGGACGTGCGCGCCGGCGCCCGCATGATCAACGCGCGGGTGGAGACCGTGCACGAGAAGCCCGCCTTCCGCGGCGCCTTCGCCGCGCGCCGCTGCCTGCTGCCCGCCGACGGCTTCTACGAATGGCAGCGGTCCGGAACCGAGGAGGGCCGGCCCCGCAAGCAGCCGTACTTCATCCATCCCGAGGACGGCGGGGTGATGGCGCTCGCCGGTCTGTACGAGTACTGGCGCGATGCGGCGGTGCGGGACGGCGACGACCCGGCGGCCTGGCTGACGACCTGCACCGTCATCACCACGGACGCCACCGACGCGGCGGGCCGCGTACACCCGCGCATGCCGCTCGCGCTCGCCCCCGAGCACTACGACGCCTGGCTCGACCCCGGCCACCGGGACACCGGAGACCTGCGCGAGTTGCTGGCCTTGCCGGCGGCCGGGCGGCTCGACGTCCGCCGCGTCTCCCCGGCCGTCAACCACGTGCGCAACAACGGGCCGAGTCTCGTGGCGGAGGAGGCGGGGGCGCAGGGCACGGCGGAGACGAACCCCTGACGGGTTCCGGCTGGGCGGCGGGCACGGTGGAGGCGAACCCCTGAGGGGCCCGCACGCCGACGCCGGAGGGTGCGCTCACCCGCCCGCGTCGGATGTCATGCGGCGCAGCAGCACGAGCAGGCCGGCACGGTCCTCGTCGGACAGGGGTGCGAAACACGAGGCGAGCACCTCGTCGGCGACCTGGTGACCGGCGCCCAGCATCCGTTCGCCCGCCGGTGTGAGGTGGTGCTCGATCCGCCGGCCCCGGCCCGGCCGGCGCTCGACCAGTCCCTGGGACGTCAGGCGGCCCACGAGCGTGCCGAAGGCCTGCTCGCTCTGGAAGGTGGCCGCGGACAGTTCGCGGGCCGACGCCCCCGGGGCGCGGCCGACGGCCCGCAGCGCGTCCCACCGGGCGAGCGTCGTGCCCACCGAGGACAGTGCGCTGTCGAGCGCCCGGTGCTGCCGGTACTGGGCGAGCTTGACCGCGCGGCCGAGAGTCTGCAGGTCGGCGCCCATGCGCCGAGTCCAGAACATGGCCAAGCCAGCTTATATGAAGATGTTTGGTCACAGTCGGAAACGGCCGCTTCGAGGTCATCGCCGGGGCGGGCCACCTGCCGCAACTCGAACAGCCCGACGCCACCTGCGCGCTGATCGAGGAGCACCTGCGCCGGACGGGGACCCGTGTCCCCCGATGACCGGCGCCCTGGCGCGTTGCGCCCAGGACCCCGCCCGGCCGCCCCGTACCGTGCTCTGGAGGTGACCACCGGTCACACGCTCCGGACGTGACCGGCGGTGGGCAACGGGAGGCGCGGTGGCGGGTGCGGGCGGTCCGGCGGCCGGGCGGGGCCGCGGGCGCCGGACGGGCGAGGTGGTCCTGGGCAGCAGACCGGCGTACTCCGCATGGCTCCCGCCGCGCTTCCGCCCGGTGCGGACGCCGCCTGCCGCCGAGCACCCCCGCGCCGAGCGCACGGTGCCCTGGCTGCGCGTCGCCGCCTCCTACGCCTGGCGCCTCATCCTCGTCGGTGCCGCCGTCTACGGCGTCTTCACCGTACTGGGCCGCTTCCAGCTCATCGCCGTGGCCCTGTTCGTCGCGCTGGTCGTCACCTCGGTCCTGCGCCCCTTCGCCGACCTGCTCGACCGGCTGCTGCCCAGAGCGCTGTGCGTCGCCGTCGTCCTCGTGGGCAGCCTGCTGTTCCTGTTCGGCCTGCTCGCCTTCGTGGGCGACGCGGTGGCGGGGCAGTGGGGGCAGCTCACGACCGAGCTGACCGGCGGCATCCACCGGATCGAACAGTGGCTCCAGCGTCCGCCGTTCCGGCTCAGCCCCGGCAGGCTCTCCGGGCTGCAGCACCAGCTCCTGTCCTATCTGGCCGCCCACCGGGCCGGCCTGGTCAACAGCGCCCTCAGCGGCCTCGGGCGAATCGTCGAACTGGTCACGGCCGCCGCGCTCGCCCTCTTCACCTCCGTCTTCTTCATCCACTCCGGCGAGCGCCTGTGGAGCTGGGTGCGCGACCAACTGCTGCCCGACGGGGCCCGGGTCGTCTGGGACCGGGCCGGTCACGCGGCCTGGCGCGCGTTCGCCGGGTACACGCGCGGCATCATCATCGTGGCCGCGACCAACGCCGTACTGGTCGGTATCGCCCTGTTCGTGCTGCGGGTGCCGCTCGCGCTGCCGCTGGCCCTGCTGGAGTTCTTCGCCGCCTTCATCCCGCTGGTCGGCTCGCCCATCGCCCTGGCCGTGGCCACGGTCGTCGCGCTCGCCGGACGTGGCCCGTTCACGGCGCTGGCCGTGATCCTGCTCATCGTCGTCATCGGCGAACTCGAGGGCCACGTACTGCATCCGCTGGTGATGAGCTGGGCGGTCCGGCTGCACCCGCTCGTCGTGGCCGTCTCCGTCATCGCGGGCAGCATCGTCGCCGGGGTGATCGGCGCGATCGTGGCCGTGCCCTTCGTCTCGGTCGTCTGGGCCGTCCTGCGGGCCCTGCGTCCCGAACCGTCGTAGCGTCCGGGCCGCCGCGGCGCCGGGCCGCCCGGCCCACGCGCCTCGGGCACGCTTTTCGGCCGCGCCAGAACGGGCACGCGGTCCGGGTACGACCCCGAGTGGAGGGAGGGTGACGCGATGTCCGAGTACGAACGTTCACGCACGATGCCGGCGCAGCCCGAGCAGGTCTTCGACCAGGCCGCCGATGTCGGTCGGCTCGACGCCTGGCTGCCCGACGCCCTGCACGTGCACGCCGAGGAACCACCTGCCGTGACCGTGCACGAGGACGACACCGGCGAGGACACCTCCGCGCTGCTGCGCGCCGAGCGCGACCAGATGCGGATCGAGTGGGGCACCCGGGAACAGGGCGGTTACGCCGGCTGGCTCCAGGTCGCCGGCATCGGCAGCGGCGCCAGCGAGGTGACCGTGCACCTGTCGTTCTTCGAGGACAGTCACGATCCGGGCGAGCGTGCCGCCTGCGACGCCCTCGACAGCAGTCTGCGGCGGCTGGAGGAGCAGGTCCGGATACGGGTCGACAACGCGGCCGGCTGAGCCGCGCCGGGCACCGAAGAGCGGGAAGAAGTCCGGACCGGAGAGGACGGGAAGCAGCAGAGCGGAAGGGTGTGGACATGCCGCGGCGTGCGGTCCGGAGAC
>NZ_JBHJUW010000186.1:0-14054 GCF_042268205.1 Streptomyces sp. NPDC056160 | reverse complement strand
GAACCGACAAATCCCAAACAGGACAGTCGATGACGTCAGTCAGTAGGCGAGTCAGGCTCATCAGCGGAACCACCAGTCATATCTTCACTGTCAGTGGGGCTGCGCGTACGGCGCGCGGTGCGGCTCGGCGCCCGCCGCCGGCCAGCGGCGAGCGGGCCGGCCGTCAGGCGAAGGCGACGTTGTAGACGCCCCCGGCGATGGCCGCGCCGATCAGCGGGCCGACCACCGGGATCCACGCGTAGCCCCAGTCCGAGCCGCCCTTGTTGGGCAGCGGGAGGAGGGCGTGCACGATGCGGGGGCCGAGGTCACGGACCGGGTTGATCGCGTAGCCCGTGGGGCCGCCGAGCGAGAGGCCGATGGAGACGACCACCAGGCCGGTGATCAGGGCGCCGATGACGCCGAGGCCGTTGCCCTTGTCGTTCAGGCCCTGCGTGAGGATCGCGATGATCAGCACGAACGTGCCGATGATCTCCGTGATGAGGTTCTGCACCACGTTGCGGATCTCCGGGCCGGTGGAGAAGACACCGAGCACGGGGCCGGCGCCCTTCTCCTGTGCCTCGACCGCCTTGGCGCTGGTCGCCTGGGCGCCGGGTCCGCCGACGATCTCCTTGTCGGTCAGGTGCGCCTGGAACTGGCCGTAGTAGGCGCCCCAGACGAGCACCGCGCCGATCATGGCGCCGAGCAGCTGGCCGGCGAGGTAGGTCGGCACGTTCGTCCACACGCCGTCCTTGATGGCGATGGCGAGCGTCACGGCCGGGTTGAGGTGGGCACCGGAGAGCGGGCCCGATATGTACGCGGCCGTCATGACCGCGAAGCCCCACCCGAAGGCGATGGCGAGCCAGCCGGCGTTGCGGGCCTTGGAGGCCTTCAGGGTGACGGCGGCGCAGACGCCGCCGCCGAGCAGGATGAGTATGGCGGTACCGATGGTCTCGCCGATGAAGATGTCGGAGCTGGACACCCGCGACTCCTTTGTCCTTCGTCCAGGGGTAGGCGAACCCCGGGTCCCTCCGGGGGTCTGGTGCCCTCGGGGTGAGAGCGATGCCGGCCCTTGGCGCTGTCACACTCTAACGCGTTTTTCCGCAAGGTGTTCGACAATGCCGACCGATGGACGCGAGTCTCACCTCGTCATCACACGGGCGTCAAGAGTTCTGTTGCCCAAAGCACGATCGTTACTGAACGTCCCACGCCCCACCGCGCGGAACACCCCCCTGGAACACCTGCCGCGGAAAACCCCCTGCGGATCGCCTCGCGCGGATCGCCTCGCACGGATCGCCTCGCACGGAACGCCCCGGGCGGCACGGCCGTGCGCGGGTACGCGAAAGGCCGGCACGCGCGTGCGTACCGGCCTGGCGGCCCGAAGGTGGCGCAGGTGCGGGGGAGGGGGTGTACGGCGCTCAGAACCGCCCGGCGCCCAGGTCGCGGGAGACCGCGCGGGCGCAGTCGCGCACCGCCGCTATCAGCTCCGGGCGCAGCTCGCCCTCCCGGCACACCCGCTCCACGGCGCCGGTGATGCCGACCGCGCCGACCGGCATCCGCCGCCGGTCGTGGATGGGAGCGGCGATGGACGCCACCCCCTCCCAGGTCTCCTCCACGTCGGCCGCCCAGCCCCGCGCGCGCGTCAGGTCGAGGAGCTGTTCGAAGTCCCGCGCGCCGCACACCGTGCGGTCGGTGAACGCCTTGCGCTCGGTCTCCAGTGCCTCACTGTGGGCGACCGGGTCGTACGCGGACAGGACCTTGCCCAGCGCCGTGGAGTGCAGCGGCTGCATGGCTCCGATCTCCAGTACCTGCCGGCTGTCGTCGGGCCTGAAGACGTGGTGCACGATGAGGACGCCCTGCTGGTGCAGCACGCCCAGGTGGACGCTCTCGCCGCTGGCGCGGGCCAGGTCGTCGGCCCAGACCAGGGCCCGCGCGCGCAGTTCGTGCACGTCGAGATAGGTGGTGCCCAGACGCAGCAGTTCCGCGCCGAGCTGGTAGCGGCCCGAGGCGTCGTCCTGCTCCACGAACCCCTCCTGCTGGAGGGTGCGGAGTATGCCGTGTGCAGTGCCCTTGGCGAGGCCCAGTGACGAGGCGATGTCCGACAGGCCGAGCCGTCGCTCGCCGCCCGCGAGCAGCCGCAGCATCGCGGCCGCCCGTTCGAGCGACTGGATGTTCCGTGCCATCGCCGTGCTGCCCTCCGTCCCCTTCGACCGCCGGCGCGCGACTTCCTGCCGCCGTTCGGCAATGCCGAACACTACCGGTCCATGTCGACTCTCCGCTAATGATCGGTCCACACCGTCACGGAACCGGCCACCGCCCGGTCACGGTGGCACGCTCCGCCGGGTGGGGTCCGGGTGTCGTCCGGGTGGTGGACGCCCCTGACCTCCCCGTGCCGGTCCCGGCTACTCTTGCGGCGTGCGCCCTCCTCGGGAAGCCCCGGGCCCATCGCCCGCGCCTGCCGGGGAAGACGCAAAGCCGACAGCCGTCGCACCTTCAGGGAGCCCCTTCATGGCCTCGTTGCCGCCGACCCCTTCCGCCGACAGCCGGACCCGCGTGTCCGCCCTCCGCGAGGCGCTCGCCACCCGGGTGGTGGTCGCCGACGGAGCGATGGGCACCATGCTCCAGGCCCAGGACCCCTCGCTGGACGACTTCCAGCAGCTGGAGGGCTGCAACGAGATCCTGAACGTCACCCGTGCCGACATCGTCCGCTCGGTCCACGACGCCTACTTCGCGGCGGGCGTCGACTGCGTGGAGACCAACACGTTCGGCGCGAACCACACCGCGGCGGCCGAGTACGAGATCTCCGACCGGGTCCACGAGCTGTCCGAGGCGGGCGCCCGCATCGCCCGCGAGGTGGCCGACGAGTACGCGGCCCGGGACGGCCGCACCCGCTGGGTGCTCGGCTCGATCGGCCCCGGCACCAAGCTGCCCACCCTCGGCCACGTCGGCTACACCACCATCCGCGACGGCTACCAGGCCAACGCCGAGGGCCTGCTGGCCGGCGGCGCCGACGCGCTGGTCGTGGAGACCACGCAGGACCTGCTCCAGACCAAGGCGTCGGTACTCGGGGCCCGGCGCGCCATGGACGCGACCGGTGCCGCGGTGCCGCTGCTGGTGTCGATGGCGTTCGAGACGACCGGCACCATGCTGCTCGGTTCCGAGATCGGCGCGGCGCTCACCGCACTGGAGCCGCTGGGCATCGACATGATCGGGCTGAACTGCTCGACCGGCCCGGCCGAGATGAGCGAGCACCTGCGCTACCTCGCCCGGCACTCGCGCATCCCGCTGCTGTGCATGCCGAACGCGGGCCTGCCCGTCCTGACCAAGGACGGCGCGCACTTCCCGCTGGACGCGGGGGGCCTGGCCGACGCCCAGGAGCACTTCGTCCGCGACTACGGCCTGTCCCTCATCGGCGGCTGCTGCGGCACCACGCCCGAGCACCTGCGCCAGGTCGTGGAACGGGTGCGCGAGCTGGCCCCGGCCCCGCGCGACCCGCGCCCCGAGCCGGGCGCCGCCTCCCTCTACCAGACGGTCCCCTTCCGGCAGGACACCTCGTACCTGGCCATCGGCGAGCGCACGAACGCCAACGGCTCCAAGAAGTTCCGCGAGGCCATGCTGGAGGGCCGCTGGGACGACTGCGTGGAGATGGCCCGCGACCAGATCCGCGAGGGCGCGCACATGCTCGACCTGTGCGTGGACTACGTCGGCCGGGACGGCGTCGCCGACATGGCGGAGCTGGCCGGACGCTTCGCCACCGCCTCCACGCTGCCGATCGTCCTCGACTCCACCGAGGTCGACGTCATCCAGGCCGGCCTGGAGAAGCTGGGCGGCCGGGCGGTGATCAACTCGGTGAACTACGAGGACGGCGCCGGCCCCGGCTCCCGCTTCGCCAAGGTCGCCGAGCTGGCCCGCGAGCACGGCGCCGCGCTCGTCGCGCTCACCATCGACGAGCAGGGCCAGGCGCGCACCCCCGAGAAGAAGGTCGAGATCGCCGAACGGCTGATCGACGACCTCACCGGGAACTGGGGCATCCACGAGGAGGACATCCTCGTCGACTGCCTGACCTTCACCATCTGCACCGGCCAGGAGGAGTCCCGCAAGGACGGCGTGGCCACCATCGAGGGCATCCGGGAACTGAAGCGCCGCCACCCGAAGGTGCAGACCACCCTCGGCCTGTCCAACATCTCCTTCGGCCTGAACCCGGCCGCACGGATCCTGCTGAACTCCGTCTTCCTGGACGAGTGCGTGAAGGCGGGCCTGGACTCGGCGATCGTGCACGCCTCCAAGATCCTGCCGATCGCCCGGTTCAGCGAGGAGGAGGTGCGCACGGCGCTGGACCTGATCTACGACCGGCGCGCCGAAGGCTACGACCCGCTGCAGAAGCTCATGCAGCTGTTCGAGGGCGCCACCGCGAAGTCCCTGAAGGCGGGCAAGGCCGAGGAGCTGGCCGCGCTGCCGCTGGAGGAGCGCCTCAAGCGGCGGATCATCGACGGCGAGAAGAACGGCCTCGAAGGCGACCTGGACGAGGCCCTGCGCACCCGCAAGGCCCTCGACATCGTCAACGACACCCTGCTGGACGGCATGAAGGTCGTCGGCGAGCTGTTCGGCTCCGGCCAGATGCAGCTGCCGTTCGTGCTCCAGTCCGCCGAGGTCATGAAGGTCGCCGTGGCCCACCTGGAGCCGCACATGGAGAAGACCGACGAGGCCGGCAAGGGCACGATCGTGCTCGCCACCGTGCGCGGCGACGTGCACGACATCGGCAAGAACCTCGTCGACATCATCCTGTCCAACAACGGCTACAACGTCGTCAACCTCGGCATCAAGCAGCCCGTCTCGGCGATCCTGGAGGCCGCCGACGAGCACCGGGCCGATGTGATCGGCATGTCCGGGCTGCTCGTGAAGTCCACGGTGATCATGAAGGAGAACCTGGAGGAGCTGAACGCCAGGGGCCTGGCCGCCGACTATCCGGTCATCCTCGGCGGCGCCGCGCTGACCAGGGCCTACGTCGAACAGGACCTGCACGAGATCTACCAGGGCGAGGTCCGCTACGCCCGCGACGCCTTCGAGGGGCTGCGCCTGATGGACGCCCTGATCGGCGTCAAGCGGGGCGTGCCCGGCGCCACGCTGCCCGAGCTGAAGCAGCGCCGGGTCCGGGCCGCCACCGCCGAGGTGGAGGAGCGTCCTGAGGAGGGGCACGTCCGCTCCGACGTGGCCACCGGCAACCCCGTCCCCGAGCCCCCGTTCTGGGGCACCCGGGTGAGCAAGGGCATCCAGCTCAAGGAGTACGCCTCCTGGCTGGACGAGGGCGCGCTGTTCAAGGGCCAGTGGGGCCTCAGACAGGCCCGCACCGGCGACGGGCCGACGTACGAGGAGCTGGTGGAGGCCGAGGGCAGGCCCCGGCTGCGCGGCCTGCTCGACCGGCTCCAGACGGAGAACCTCCTGGAGGCGGCCGTCGTGCACGGCTACTTCCCCTGCGTGTCCAAGGACGACGACCTGATCGTCCTGGACGAGCAGGGCAACGAGCGCACCCGGTTCACCTTCCCGCGCCAGCGCCGGGGCCGCCGGCTGTGCCTGGCCGACTTCTTCCGCCCGGAGGAGTCGGGGGAGACCGACGTGGTCGGCTTCCAGGTCGTCACGGTCGGTTCGCGGATCGGCGAGGAGACCGCCCGGCTCTTCGCCTCCGACTCCTACCGCGACTACCTGGAACTGCACGGCCTGTCGGTGCAGCTGGCCGAGGCGCTGGCCGAGTACTGGCACGCGCGTGTCCGGTCCGAGCTGGGCTTCGCCGGCGAGGACCCGGACGCCATGGAGGACATGTTCGCCCTGAAGTACCGGGGCGCCCGGTTCTCCCTGGGCTACGGCGCCTGCCCCGACCTGGAGGACCGCGCCAAGATCGCCGACCTCCTGAGGCCCGAGCGGATCGGGGTGCACCTGTCCGAGGAGTTCCAGCTGCACCCCGAGCAGTCCACCGACGCCATCGTGATCCACCACCCCGAGGCGAAGTACTTCAACGCCCGCTGAGGCCGCGCGCGCCTGTCCGCGCCCGTCCGTCCGGCCGTCGCAGGCCGGCCGGGCGCGGGGACGGCCGGGCACACGAGCGGCCCACGAGGCGTTCCTCGCGTCCACGACGTACACTGGTCGGTCCACTGCAGGCCGGTTCCCGCGCGGGAACCGGCCTGATCGTCCCTCAAGGAGGTACGCCGGATGACCAGTACGGTCCCCGCGTTCGGCACCGGAACGGCCGAAGGCTCAGCTCTGCAGGCCGTGCTCCTCGACATGGACGGCACCCTGGTGGACACCGAGGGCTTCTGGTGGGACGTCGAGGTGGAGGTCTTCGCCGCGCTCGGCCACACCCTCGACGAGTCCTGGAGACATGTCGTCGTGGGCGGCCCCATGACCCGCAGCGCCGGCTTCCTCATCGAGGCCACCGGCGCCGCCATCACCCTCGCCGAGCTGTCGGTGCTGCTCAACGAGGGATTCGAGGACCGCATCGACCGGGCCCTGCCGCTGATGCCGGGGGCCGCGCGGCTGCTGGCCGAACTGTCCGCCCACGAGGTCCCCACCGCCCTGGTCTCCGCATCCCACCGGCGCGTCATCGACCGCGTCCTGGCCTCGCTCGGCCCCCAGCACTTCGCCCTCTCGGTCGCGGGCGACGAGGTGGCGCGCACCAAACCCCACCCCGACCCGTACCTGCTGGCCGCCTCCCGCCTGGGCGTCGACCCGGCGCGGTGCGCGGTCGTCGAGGACACCGCGACCGGCGTCGCGGCGGCGGAGGCGGCCGGCTGCCGGGTGATCGCGGTGCCCTCGGTCGCCCCCATCGCCCCCGCGCCCCGGCGCACCGTCGTCACCTCGCTCGAAGAGGTCGACCTGCCGTTCCTCCAGTCGCTGATGACGTACCCGGTGCCGCCGAGCGCCGGGTAGGAGTCGCCCCGGTCCGTGCTGCCGTACGGGACGATCCCGGTGACGGACGTGCGAATGAATCCGAATCCTGCCGGATGGCCGAATTCCGGTACTGCCCGGCCGAGTTGGCAATGTGACGTTCGCCACAAGAACCGGGGTCGACATGCGGGCCCGCACCTGCTGTCCGCTCCAGGGGACGCCTGAACCGGGCGTCCTTGTGTCCTGATTGGTGAAAGGCTGCACGAATCCTTCCAGTGGCGCGTTTTCGGACCGTCGGCACCCGGTTCCACTGCGTGATGGCAGCCCGCCTCCCGCGGCAGCGAGGCGCCCGACGGGCGCGGACTAGTCTCGTCGCGAGAACATCGTCCTTACCCCGTGATCGGCCGCACCACCCCCCTGCATGCCGGGTACACGGACATGACAGCCCTGGAGAAACTCGAGCATGAACCGCAAGACTTTGGTGCTGCCGGCCGTGGTCGGCCTGCTCGCGCCGGTGCTCGCCGCATGCGGCGGTTCTGACAGCGGCAGCAAGAGCGGTGACGCCATCGTCGTCGGCACCACGGACCGGTTCACCGCTACCAAGGCGGCCCCCGCACCCCTGGACCCGGCGTACGCCTACGACATCGGCCCCTGGAACCTGCTGCGTCAGACCGTGCAGACGCTGATGATCACGCCCAAGGGCGAGGGCCAGCCGGTGCCCGAGGCCGCCGAGAAGTGCGGCTTCACCGACAGCGGCAACGAGCGCTACGCCTGCACGCTGCGCGAGGGCCTCAAGTTCGCCAACGGCGACCCCGTCACCGCCGCCGACGTGAAGTTCTCCATCGACCGCGCCCGCTCCATCAAGGCGGACACCGGCGTCTTCGCCCTGCTGTCCACCGTCGACACGGTGGAGACCCAGGGCGACCGCGAGGTCATCTTCCACCTCAACACCGCCGACGCCACCTTCCCGTTCAAGCTGTCGACGCCGGTCGCGGGCATCGTCAACCCCAAGGACTACGACAAGAACAAGCTGCGCGACGGCTTCAACGTCGACGGATCCGGCCCGTACACCATGAAGGCCGACGTCAAGAACGACGAACTCGTCGACGCCGTCTTCACCAAGAACCCCCACTACCAGGGGACGTTGAAGGTCAACAACGACAAGGTGGAGATCCGCAGCTTCGCCGACGCCGATGCCATGGGCGCGGCCATCGACAAGGGTGACATCGACGTCATGACCCGCGCGATGTCACCGGAGCAGATCCGCAAGCTCTCCAACTCCTCCGGCGACGGCAAGGTCGACCTCGTGGAGATGCCCGGCCTGGAGATCCGCTACCTGGCCTTCAACACCGACGCCCCGAGCGTGAAGAACAAGGCCGTACGCCAGGCCATGGCCCAGCTCGTCAACCGCAGCGACCTCGTCGCGAAGGTCTACGGAACCCAGGCCGACGCGCTGTACTCGATGGTCCCGGCGACCGTCACCGGCCACTCCAACTCCTTCTTCAACAAGTACGGCGACCCGAGCGTCAGCAAGGCCAAGTCGCTGCTGAACAAGGCCGGTGTCACCACCCCGGTCAAGTTCACGATGCACTACACGACCGACCACTACGGCCCGGCCACCAAGAAGGAGTTCGAGGTGCTCCAGCAGCAGCTCAACTCCAGCGGCCTGTTCGACGTCAGCATCCAGGGCACCCCCTGGAAGGTCTTCCACCCGACGATGCAGAAGCGCCAGTACGACGTCTTCGGCATGGGCTGGTTCCCCGACTTCCCGGACGCCGACAGCTTCATCGCGCCGTTCCTGGACGCCGACAACACGCTGAACACGCCGTACGCCAGCAACGACATCCGCAAGAACCTGCTCCCCGAGTCCCGTCGCCAGGCCGACCGGCTCACCGCCTCCTCCAGCCTGACCGGCATTCAGAACATCGTCGCCAAGGATGTCCCCCTGCTGCCGCTGTGGCAGGGCAAGCAGTACGTCGCCGCCCGCGACGACATCACCGGCGCCGCCTACGTCATCAACTCCTCGGCCACCCTCCAGCTGTGGGAGCTGGGCCGCGGTGTGAGCAGCTGACACCGGCCCCGGACCCACGGGACCACACGAGAAAGGCGCCCCTCCCGGAGGACCGGGAGGGGCGCCTTTCTCCTGCCGGGGCGCCGTCACACGGACGGCGGCCCGGCACCGCCGGCACCGTCACTGCGCGCCGGGCCGCACCAGACCGCTCTCGTAGGCGTACACCGCCGCCTGCACACGGTCGCGCAGACCCAGCTTCGTCAGCACATGCCCCACATGCGTCTTGACCGTCGTCTCGCTGACGAACAGGTCCGCGGCGATCTCCGCGTTCGACAGCCCCCGCGCCACCAGCTTCAGCACCTCCACCTCACGCTCGGTGAGGGTGTGCAGCGTGTCCGGCACCGGCTCGTCACCGGAGGGCAGATGCGTGGCGTACTTGTCCAGCAGCCTGCGCGTGATGCTCGGTGCCAGCATCGCCTCGCCGGCCGCCACCACGCGGATCGCCTGCACCAGCTCGTCGGCCGGCGCGTCCTTCAGCAGGAAGCCGCTCGCGCCCGCGCGCAACGCCTCCACCACGTACTCGTCGAGATCGAAGGTGGTCAGCACCAGCACCTTCGCCGGCCCGTCGCGCTCCGGACCGGTGATCTGCCGAGTGGCCTCCACACCGTCCATCCGCGGCATGCGAATGTCCATCAGCACCACGTCGGGCTGCAGGGCACGCACCTGGTCCAGGGCCTGCAGGCCGTCACCTGCCTCGCCCACGACCGCGAGATCCTGCTCCGCCTCCAGGATCATCCGGAACCCGGTGCGCAGTAGTGGCTGGTCGTCGACCAGCAGGACGCGGATGGCCACGTAAGTCTCCTTCGCTGGGACCCCGGTCCGGTTCGCCGGGACCCTGGGGTCTGTCCGGGCGGATCATGCCGCAGACGCGGGGTCCACCACACCCTCCGCCAAGCTCTTCGGGCAGAGGACCCCGGCGGCGTTGTCGGCGGTCGCCATGGCCCCGCCATGACTCCCTCCCGCGCCTTGCAGCTGCACGCGCCGAGCACCGCTCACCTCGGCTGATACGCGCCGTCGCCGAGCCGCAGCATGTTCCGCCTCACAGACCCTAGTCCAGCCCCATTCTGCCCTGCGCCCGCGGCCCGGCCGGGCCCAGGGGCAGCGGGTACGGCGGGGGAGTGCCCCCGAACTCGGGGCAGTGCGCCTGGTGGTCGCACCAACCGCAGAGCTTGGTGGGCCGCGGACGCCACTCACCCGTCTTCGTGGCCAGCCGGATCGCCTCCCACAGCGCGAGCAGCTTGCGCTCCACCCGTTCCAGATCGGCCATCGCCGGGTCGTACGTCAGCACGTCGCCGCTGCCCAGATACACCAGCTGCAACCGGCGCGGCACCACCCGCTTCAGCCGCCACACCACCAGGGCGTAGAACTTCATCTGGAACAGCGCGCTCTCGGCGTACTCCGGCCGGGGCGCCTTGCCCGTCTTGTAGTCCACGATGCGCACCTCGCCCGTGGGCGCCACGTCCACGCGGTCGATGATCCCGCGCAGCCTGAGCCCCGAGTCCAGCTCCGCCTCGACGAACAGCTCCCGCTCGGCCGGCTCCAGCCGCGTCGGGTCCTCCAGGGTGAACCAGCGCTCCACCAGCCGCTCGGCCTCCGTCAGCCAGCGCGCCAGTCGCGCGCCGTCCGTGTCGTCGGCGAACAGCTCCACCAGCTCCGGGCGGGACTCCCGCAGCCGGTCCCACTGGCCGGGGACCAGCGCCTTGGCCCGGGGCGCGGTGCGCTCCTCGGCCGGGGCGTCGAAGAGCCGCTCCAGTACGGCGTGCACCAGCGTGCCCCTGGTGGCCGCCTCGCTCGGCTTCTCCGGCAGCCGGTCGATCACCCGGAAGCGGTACAGCAGCGGGCACTGCATGAAGTCCCCGGCGCGGGAGGGGGACAACGAGGAGGGCGGCGCGGCGGCGCGTGCCGCGGGCGCACGGTCGCGAGCGTCGCCCGCGACCGCGGGGACCTGCGGGGCCTTGGCACCGGTCGCCGCCTGCACGGCCGGGTCCGCCGGGACGGCCGGCGTCCCGCCCGGCGCTGTTGCGACCGGCCCGGCCGAAGCGTCCGCGGCCCCGCCGTCCGACCGCCCGCCGCCCGGCTCGCCCCCACCCGGCTGCCCGGAGTCCGGCTGCCCGGCGTCCGGCTGCCCGGCGTCCGGCTCCACGGCGTCCGTCCTGGCCGGTGGCACCGCGTCCGGTGCGACACGGGCCTGCGGAACCGGGCCGGAGGCCGGCGTCCGAGGCAGCGGGCCGGGCGGCGGTCCGGACCGCCCGGTACCGTCCGCGCCGTCCGCCGCCGCCCCGTCCTGCGTGCTCGTCTCCATGCACAGAACCCTACGGCCCGCCACTGACAGTCACCCGCTCACGCACGGTGAAGCGCACGGTGACGTGCGCGGTGAAGTGCACGGCAGCGGGTACGACACTGGGGTGCCGGGCGGAACCGTTCGCCACGGCCGCATACCATCGACCCGAGAGCTTCCGGCCGCCCAGGCCCGGGAGCAGCGCTTCGAACGAGGGGACACCGTGGACGTGAGCGGCGGGAGCGGGCAGCCGCGTTCCGGCAACGACGAGCCGACCGAGCCCCCCACGGGCCCCGCGGCCCCGACGCCGCACGACAGCACCGCCCGCCCCAAGCCCCCCGCACAGCAGCCCGCGGCGACCGACCACGACGAACACCCGGCGGACCGGCCCGGCCTACCCGACCGGTCGGGCGAGTCCACCCCGGACCCGAGCCCGGACCCGGACCGGCCCCCCCACCCCGACAGCGCTTCCGGTCCCGGCGCCGACCCGCACACCTTCGCCCCCGGCGCCGACGCGCAGACCCACGGCCCCGGCGCCGACGCGAACGCCCCGCACGGCGCCCCCCACGACACCCACCCCGACCGCGCCCTGGCGACCTCCGCCCGCGGGCACGGCCAGCCACCCCCGCCGCCGCGACGGCCCCGCGAACCCGGAGGCGGACTGCTCATGGGGCGCCCCTTCGGCGTGCCCGTGTACGTCGCCCCCAGCTGGTTCCTGGTCGCCGCACTGATCACCTGGGTCTTCGGCGGCCAGCTCGACCGCGTCCTGCCCCAGCTCGGAGCCGCCCGCTACCTGGTCTCCCTCTTCTTCGCGGTCGCCTTCTACGGCTCCGTACTGGTCCACGAGCTGGCCCACACGGTGGCCGCCCTGCGCTTCAAACTCCCGGTGCGCCGCATCCAGCTCCAGTTCCTGGGCGGCGTCTCCGAGATCGAGAAGGAGGCCGAGACCCCCGGCCGCGAGTTCGTCCTCGCCTTCGTCGGCCCGCTGCTCTCCCTGGTCCTCTCCGGCGTCTTCTACCTCGCCCTCCAGCCCGTCGAACGCGGCACGGTCCCCGGAGTCCTGCTGGCCTCCCTGATGATCTCCAACCTCATCGTCGCCGCGTTCAACCTGCTGCCCGGCCTGCCCCTGGACGGCGGACGGATGCTCCGCGCCGTCGTCTGGAAGATCACCGGCCGCCCCATGAGCGGCACCGTCGCCGCCGCCTGGGTCGGCCGCGCCCTCGCCGTCTCCGTCCTCATCGGCCTGCCGCTGCTCAGCCAGTCCGGAGCGCTCGGCACCACCGCCGAGGACAGCGTCGGCATGGGCACCGTCACCGACGCCCTGCTCGCCGCGATCGTCGCCGCGATCATCTGGACCGGTGCCGGAAACAGCCTGCGCATGGCCCGACTGCGCGAACACCTGCCCGAACTGCGCGCCCGCACCCTCACCCGCCGCGCGGTCCCCGTCGAGACCACCACCTCCCTCGCCGAAGCCCTGCGCCGCGCCAACGCCGCCGGAGCACGCGCCCTGGTGATCGTCGACGGCCACGGCGAGCCCCTCTCCCTCGTCCGCGAGTCCGCCATCGTCGGCGTGCCCGAGCACCGCCGCCCCTGGGTCGCCGCCAGCGCACTCGCCCAGGACCTCACCGACGGCATGCGGGTCTCCGCCGAACTGGCCGGCGAGCCGCTGCTGGACGTCCTGCGCGCCACCCCCGCCACCGAGTACCTCGTGGTGGAGGAGACCGGCGAGATCTACGGCGTGCTGTCCGCAGCCGACGTCGAACGTGCCTTCGTGAAGGCCATGGCCCGGCCCAGCTGACCACCGCCGCCCGATGAGCGGTGGTCGGCGGCCCTCCCGGGGGCCGGTAGGCTGGTCACATGTCCGAACCGACCGGTGCCGCCCGCCGCCGCGGGCCCTTCAAGGTCGGGGACCAGGTACAGCTGACCGACCCCAAGGGCCGCCACTACACGTTCACGCTCGAGGCCGGGAAGAACTTCCACACCCACAAGGGTTCCTTCCCGCACGACGAACTGATCGGCGCACCCGAGGGCAGCGTTGTCCGCACCACCGGCAACGTCGCCTACCTCGCGCTGCGTCCCCTGCTCCCCGACTACGTCCTGTCCATGCCCCGAGGGGCGGCCGTCGTCTATCCCAAGGACGCGGGACAGATCCTCGCCTTCGCCGACATCTTCCCCGGCGCCCGCGTCGTGGAGGCCGGCGTCGGCTCCGGCTCGCTCAGCAGCTTCCTGCTGCGAGCCATCGGCGACCAGGGCATGCTGCACAGCTACGAGCGCCGTGCCGACTTCGCCGAGATCGCCCAGGCCAACGTCGAGCGCTACTTCGGCGGCCCGCACCCCGCCTGGCAACTCACCGTCGGCGACCTCCAGGACAACCTGTCCGACACCGACGTCGACCGGGTCATCCTCGACATGCTGGCCCCCTGGGAGTGCCTGGAGGCCGTCTCCAAGGCGCTGGTCCCCGGCGGCATCCTGTGCTGCTACGTCGCCACCACCACCCAGCTCGCCCGGACCGTGGAGTCCATCCGGGAGATCGGCTGCTTCAACGAGCCGACCGCCTGGGAGACCATGATCCGCAACTGGCACATCGAGGGCCTGGCCGTCCGGCCCGACCACCGCATGATCGGCCACACCGGGTTCCTGCTCACCGCCCGCCGCCTCGCCGACGGCGTCGAGCCGCCCATGCGCCGCCGCCGCCCCGCCAAGGGCGCCTACGGCGAGGACTACGAAGGTCCCAACGCCGACGGAGGCGCCGGCCGCTGAGCGGCCCACGCCCAACCGCCCCACCGGCAACGCACAGGCGCCGTGGGGGGGGGGGGGCGGCCCCCCCGCGGCCGGGGCGCCCTCGGCGCG
>NZ_JBHJUW010000185.1:0-14114 GCF_042268205.1 Streptomyces sp. NPDC056160 | reverse complement strand
CCGCCGGGCAGAACGGCGAACGCCGCCGCCAGGCAACCCACCCGGCCAGGACGATCCCCGAGCTGACGGCGACCGGCCCCTCGCAGGTCTTCACCGACGCCACGCGGCTCCACCGCGACGACCGGCCTCGAGCTGATGACCGCGCTGCGCCCACCGACCCGCGCGGAGAAGGACCCGGACACGGGCGAGTTCAAGCGGGCCTTCAACGACGACGCGCTCACCGCGGTGTACGACGTGGTGGAGTGCGAGGTCCCCGACGAGCACCCGGTCCTCAAGGGGAAGTTCGCCCGGCACCACCTGCGCACCCCGGCCGAGATGCTGATGGAGGAGCCCTACGACTGGTGCCGGCCGCTGACCGATGAGGAGTGCGCCAACCCGTACCTGGTCGTCGTCGACCTCAACATGAGCTTCGCCGCCGCCGCGAACGGACTCACCGTCGGACTGAACGGCCCCACCCACCTGACCGGCAACCCTACCTTCGACCCGGCGCTGCCCGGCTCGTGGCTGGTCGACCTCTCCCACGTCGACCTGTCCCGCGTCCAGGTGGGCGGCCGCACCCTCGACGCAGACCGGCTCCCGAGCCCGTTCACGCCGAAGGGCGAGAGGCCCGAGGGCCCGGCCTGGTACGCCACCCCGACCCTCGCCTACGCGGTGGAGCTCGGCTTCGACGTCGCGCCGATCGAGGCGTACGTGCGCACCGAGACCGGCCGCTACCTGGACCCCTGGTACAAGCGGCTGCGCGACGCGTATGTGGAGACGATGGCCGACATGGGCGTCACCACCGAACTCACCGGCCAGGAGTTCCTCGAGGCGATGGCGCGGCGCAAGCAGGTCGACCCGACGATGGCGCTGCTGGAGACCGCGATCAAGGCGACGGCGAAGGGCGCGATCGGCAAGCTGCGCCAGCGCTCCCGGGGCCAGGTGCCGTACTACGAGCCCTACCCGGCGCTGAACCGGGAGACGTGGCGCCCCGACATCCGGGCCGCCGTGCTCGCAGCCCAGCGCGTCGGCCTGCACCGCAAGCTGATGAAGACGGCGGCCGCCGCCGACCTGTACCCGGTCGCGATCGGCACCGACGCCATCGTCTACCCCTCGCCCGGCCCGTCCCCGCTGGACGTCCTGCCGTACACGTCCGAGGGCAAGCCGGTACCCGGCACGTTCCGGCTCGGCGTCTCGCCCGGGATGGTCAAGCACCAGGGCACGCAGACCGTCCTGTGGGCGGAGCAGATGTTCGAGGAACGCGGCGAGGTCTTCAACATCGCCAACCTCATCAAGACCGCTGACCCGACGGCCGGAGAAGGGGAGTAGCAGGTCATGGTCGATTCGCTCGGGGACAGCCTGGACCGCGCGCTGGAGGGGGCGTTCACCCGCCGCATCCCGCAGAGCGCCCAGGCGCAGATGAAGTACCTGGTCAAGCAGCTCAAGGGCACCAAGGCCACCGCACAGGCGCTCGGGATCTCCCAGCGCACGGTGGAACGGTACGTCTCCGGCAAGCTCAAGCGGCCCCGCCAGGACCTCCGAGGCCGCATAGAGCGTGAGGTCAAGAAGCGGTGGCAGCCGCAGGTGCGGGCGAAGGCCAGGAAGAAGGCCGCCTCCACCGGCGGTCTGGTCGTCAGCACGCGCGCCCGGTTCGGGTTCACCGCAGCGCCGGGCACCACCGACGACGCCCGGATCCGCGACATCACCCAGGCCCTGCCGCCCGAGTACGCCGACCAGTTGTTCACCGCCCGCGAGCAGGGCGCCACCGAGCAGCAGCTCCAGCAGATCGCCGCCGACGGCCTCGCCCGGATGTACTTCCGCGCCAACAACAGCCGCGCGCACGGCCTGGGCGTGGAGTTCACCGACGTAGAGCACATCGAGATCGAGCTGTGATCACCCGCCCAAGGTGAGAGGCCCCGAACCGCGCGCCGGTTCGGGGCCCTCCCATATGCCGCCGCCGGGTCAGCCGGTGGCGGCCTTCTTCCCGGCAAGCTGATTCTTGGCCTGCTGGTAGTCCTCGTACGTCACGGCATTCAGCGCCTCGATCCGGCCGAGCGTCTCCACCGTGTCGTCATGGCGCATCGCGGTATCCATGAACTTCAGCAACAGCTCCACCATCGCGTGGCTCTTCCAGTGCCGCAGTTCCGCCTCGTTCAGGAGCTCCGAGCCACCGGCCTCCATCATGTCGACCAGCCGCTCCCGGGCCCGCCACTCCCGGCGCCGACGCCACCAACCACCGCCCGGCCGGTTCAGATCCCGCAACTTGCGGATCTGCTCCACCAAGGCCCTGATCTGCGTCTCCTGCTCGGGCGTCCATGCCTTCCCAGAGCCGTCAGCAAGTGCCTGGACGGCCTCCTGCGCAGCCTCGCTACCATCCGACCCGTCGCCGCACAGCTGCTCCACGGCCCTTCTGAGCGACGCTTCCGCCGCCGTGGTGTCGTCCTCTTCGGACACGCTCTCCCCTTCTCCTCACAGAACGCGCAGCATGCCCGCCGCACCGCTCCCCGGGCAATCGGAAAGCTGGCGGGAGGCGGGGGCCGGGATGAAGAACAGCCCGGTCATGCCGAGCTGTCCTGTTGTGCCGTCCGCGTCTCAGCTCCGGGGGCAACGAGGCCATCGAAGTTGCCCATCGCGGTGGCGTCGTCGCACAAACCGGTGGAGTCGGTGTCGACGGGGGTGAGAGTGCCGTTACTTCGCACGGTCCAGGCCACCAGCGGGTCCACGATGAACGAGCCGTCCCCTTCCTTGTACCGAGCACTCCACCCACCCCCAGGGATAGCGGCGACAACGGGGTGCCCGCCTTCCGAGAGTCCGGTGAAGGTGCGCCCGTTGTTCGCCGGGACAAGTCGACCGCTGCGCTCATCAACGACGAGCGCCCGGCCCTCGTCGTCCCAGGCGATGACGGGCTTGCTCCTGTAGACCGTGCGGCCGCCCTCTTCCTGCTTGTAGTGCGCTTCGTAAGGGTGTTGTGCAGGGATCACTACGTCTCCTGGGCAGGTCATTACTGGACTTGGTGTGACCGTACGGCCGGGAAGGTCCGTCCGTCCCAGGGTTTGACCAGCGTGACCGGATGCCGTGAGGCCCCGCCCTGCGCTGCTGCGCCGGTGCGGGGCCTTATACGCGTAGCGAGGCCGCAGAGCGGGAGGCGCAGCGGCCGGTGTGCACGCGCTGCGGGGAGAAGTTCACCGACGAACGCTGGCAGGAGACCACGCGGTTCTCGTGGCCCGGCGAGCGGGACCGGCTGTGCGGACCGTGCGCGAAGGAGGCCGCCCACCGGGCGGAGGCTGAGCGGGCGGCGGAGCGCCAGGCCGAGGACCTTGCGGCTGGCACGGCGGCCCAAGCGCAGGTATCGAAGGCGCGCGGGCTGTTCAAGCGTCGCGGTTAGCTGCGCATCTCCGGGGAGTCTGGGCAAGCCGTCCGTGAGGACGGCCTGCCCAGCAGGAGACGGCTGGGCTCAGGAGCCGAGCGCGGGCGGATTGCTGTGGTGGCGCAGCCGGGGCCACAGGGGGTGTTCGGCGAGGGCGTCGAGCAGGATCGCGGCCACCGACCGGTCGACGGTCCGGGTGCGCTTGACCTCGTCGATCACGAAGGGCGTTCCCCAAGCCCACAGTTCGCGGGCGGCCGTGTTCATCCGTCGGCTGACGACACCCAGAGCCGTGAGGGCCGGCTTGCC
Source organism: Streptomyces sp. NPDC056160 (assembly GCF_042268205.1). Taxonomy (NCBI): domain Bacteria; kingdom Bacillati; phylum Actinomycetota; class Actinomycetes; order Kitasatosporales; family Streptomycetaceae; genus Streptomyces; species Streptomyces sp. NPDC056160. Next base: position 10,462 of record NZ_JBHJUW010000185.1, on the reverse strand, counting down.
AGTCAGCTCAGGGGAGATGTACTCCGCGATGACCTGGCCCCGGACACCGGGCGGACCCGGCTCCGCGCACACCCGCCACACCACGTCCAGCTCCTCCACGGTGTGCAGCGACTTCACCCAGGACCGCAGCATCTCCTCCGTCCAGGCCGGGTGGTCGTACCGGCTGGGGGGCTTCCACACCACGTCCTCCGGCAGCACCTCCGGCCGGCCACCCGGCTCGGGCTGCGGCTTCCCGTAGGCCGCGCGGACGGTACGGATCGCGTCCTCGTACGAATCGGTCTCGGTGTCGATCGTGAATCTCAACGCCCACCCCTCAAGCTCAGCGCACTGTGCCCGGAGGCTACCCGGCGCGCACTGCCGCGACGGGGTGTTCTGGGGGAGTGGGCAAGCCCAAAGGGACCCTGGGCAAGCCGCCACGAGGTTCGACGCGCCCGCCGAATCCCTGCCCGATCAACGGCGTTGGTGGGAAACTCCAGCCAACGACCGTGGCCGTCGAAGCAGGGGGCATGACGCAGTGAGCAGCAGCAGTGAGACGAACATGAGGGTGGCAGCCCACGCCGAGCGGTACATCGCCCGGACCGGCTGCCACCCCTACACCGACTGCTGGCCGTGGGCCGAAGCCGCCCTGGCCTGGTCCCAGGCGAACGAGCGGCATCTTGGGTGGAGCCTGCGCAACGCCTGCCTGAACGACGACGACATCGAACACGTTCCGGCCGCCATCGCCGAGACCCTGCGCCTGAGCATGGTCCGCCACAACCGGCTACCGGGAGACCTGGCCCTGGAAACCGCCCGCAACGAGCTGGACTACTGGGTGGGAGACGGGGTCAGCACCAGCGGCTCTCCGGAGCCGGGAACACTCCGATGGCCCGAGCCCACCGGCCCGTACGCCGACCGGTGGCGGGCAGCGTTCCTGTCCGGCGATCCCGAGCGCGCCCACAGGCTGGCCACAGGAGCGGATCACGTGCTGCTCGGGCTGCTGTTCCACACAGCGAAGGCCATGGACCGGGGCGCCGCTCTCCGGTACCGCACGGACACCTACAACTCCTCATACACAGCGGTCGCCGATACCGCGCCCATCATCGGCATCACGATGCCGGTCACGGTCACGGATCCGCTCGCCTACCAGGGCATCGACGGCCTGACCGCCGTGCCCGAGGCGGCCTGACGCGATGTCGTCGTCTCAGGGGTCTTGCTGAAGATCCACAAAGAACCGCAGCCGCACGCCGGGCTCACCAGGCTCCCGGGTCGTACGATCCGCCGGCGCCACCGCGCACTGCCCGGAGAGCAGCTCCTGGATAGCGAAAACGGTCGCGTCATCGGTGGCAGCGACCTCCACCACGGCCAGGCCCGGCCGGGCCACATGCGCGTCGTTGATCTGCCTCATGTACGGCACGACGCGCTGGCGGGCCCGGAAGTTCTCCCGCTCCCGCTGCTTCACCCGACCAAGTGGGCTGGTGGGTGGGTCTGCATGGCGAAGGGCTGTCTTCCCCGGTTGGGGCGGGGAAGACAGCCCCTGAACGTTCACGGGTTTACAGCGCGCCGTCGATGACGGCTTGCCGGAACGCCTCCCATTGCTGTGCGGTGTAGCGCACGGCGGGCAGGTGGATGTTCTTTCCGTCGCGGAGGGCTTTGCCGCCGGCGGGCAGGTCGGTGAGCTCCACGCACTGCCCTTCTCCGGCGCTGTGGGACGACTTGCGCCATGTGGCGCCGGTCAGGTCGTATGCGTACAGATCGGACTGGGCGGGGTGTTCGTTCATGTGGGGAGTCCTTCCTTGAGCCGGGTGATGAGGGCGAGTGAGTCGCTGACGGGCGGAGCCGCGGCGACGATCTGGGCGAACGCCTCTTCGTAGAGGGTCACGTCATCGGTGCCTTCGACGTAGCTGGTGCCTTTGAGGTTTTCGAACTGGACGACGCTCGGCTGGGGGGCGGGGAAGGAGACCAGGTCGAAGGCCCCGGCTCCGCCGGGGTGGGGGGTGGCGTCCAGCGGCATGATCTGGATGGTGACGCCCGGTGAGTCGGCGACGTCGATGAGGCGCTGGAGCTGGTCGCGCATGATCTGAGGCCGGTCGGAGAAGCGGCGGTGCAGCACCGCTTCGTCGATGACCGCCCACAGCTTCAGCGGGCGCTCGGGCCGACTGAGCACCGCCTGGCGGGCCATGCGGACTTCGGCGAGCGCTGTGACCTCTTCGGGCGTGCGGGTGATGGCGTTGGCGGCGATGGTCTCCCGGGCATAGGCCCCGGTCTGGAGCAGGCCGGGGACGAGCAGGGGTGCGTAGACGCGGACGGATTCGGCATCCGACTCCAGCGAGATGTAGTCGGCGTAGGCGGGGGCGACCAAGCCGCTGTACGTCTGCCACCAGCCCTTCTTTGAGGCGTCCTTGGCAAGGCCCTCCAGGGCGGCGACCACGTCGGGATCGGTGATGCCGTACTGCTTCAGCAGTTCGGAGATGTGCGGGGGGCGGATCTGCGCCTTGGCGTTCTCAATCCTGGAGAGCTTGCTGGAATCCCAGCCCATGGCCGTCGCCGCAGCGTCCAGACTCAGCCCGGCGTCTTGGCGCAGGCGCCGCAGCATGTCGCCGAGGCGGCGTCTGCGGACCGTGGGGACCAGGGAAACGGTCGGCATGGCAGGCGTACGCCTCTCTGTGAGGTGAATCGAGGGCAGGCCCGGCTGGGCATCCCCTTTTTCCGGGTGTGATTGTGGCCTGAGTGGGTGTCCCCCCTGACCGCCGGGGCGCCGAACGACGCAGTACGGGTGCAGTGTCGCGCCATCAACGGGTGCGCGTCGACGGACCAGACCTTCATTGTTGGGGATCTCAACCCCAACCTTGCAGATTCGTACCCCAAGGGTGCATCCTGCGGGGACAGTGAAGTGACTGAGCGTCAGTTCTTGATCACTCAATGGTGTTCGGCTGTGCAGGCTTCTGGCTGCACGAGTTCGCCTCCGCTGGGACCGGCCGACCGCAGACGGGCGGCAGCACACCAGTGGTGCGTCGCCGGCGCCTCTTCCACTCAGAGGAGCACGTCATGTCCAGTGCACCCATTGCTACAAGTGACAGTCCCACGCCATCCCCCCTGCGGGTCCGGCCCCCAAGTGCTGTACCGCACCACCCGGTTGACGTGCGCTCTTTACGGGTTGCGGTGATCGGCCAGGGCTACGTCGGTCTTCCGCTCGCTGTGCGGGCCGCCCAGATGGGGCATCGCGTGGTGGGCCTCGACACCAACGCCGGCCGGGTCCGGGCGCTGGCGTGCGGCAGTTCACCGGTGGAAGACGTCCGCAGTGCCGAGCTGGGGCCCCTGCTGCAGGGCGGCGCGTACCACCCGACTGCAAAACCGGAGGACGTGGCCGGCTTCGACGTCGCGGTGATCGCGGTGCCGACACCCCTGAGCGAGGGGGTGCCGGATCTGTCGCATGTGCTGGCGGCCGGCCGGCTGGTGGGCGGCTACCTGCGGGAGGGGGCGCTGGTGGTCCTGGAGTCCACCAGCTATCCCGGCACGACCCGGTCCGTTCTCGGCGCGGTGCTCGAGGAGGTGTCCGGGCTGCGGATGGGCGCGCAGTTCGCGCTCGGTTTCAGCCCGGAGCGGATCGACCCGGGCAACCGGATGTGGACCCTGGCGACGACTCCCAAGCTCGTCAGCGGTATCGACGCGGCATCCCTTCAGCGCACGGCCGCCTTCTACTCCGGCCTTGTGGACAGCGTCGTGCCGGTGGGCCGGTGTGAGGAGGCCGAGCTCGCGAAGCTGCTGGAGAACACGTTCCGGGCCGTCAACATTGCGCTGGTCAACGAGCTGGCTGAGGTCGCCCGTGACACCGGCCTGAACCTGCGGGAGGCACTGGAGGCCGCGGCCACCAAACCGTTCGGCTTCATGCGTTTCGAACCCGGCCCGGGCATCGGCGGCCACTGCCTGCCGATCGACCCGGTGTACCTGTCCTGGTGGGCCGCCCAGGCCCGCGGTGAGGGCTCCCGCATGATCGACCTCGCCGCGCAGATCAACAGCGCCCGGCCCGCCTACGTGGTGCGGCGGGTCACCGACCACCTCGCCGGGCGTGGCCGGGCGCTGGCCGGGGCCCGGGTGCTGCTGCTGGGGCTGGCCTACAAGCCGGGCAGCAGTGACCTACGGGAGTCCCCGGCGCTCGAGGTGGCCCGCCGCCTGGCGGCTGCCGGCGCCCAGGTCAGCGCAGCCGACCCGTTCGTAGACCCCGCGGCCCCGCCAGCCCATGACGGCGTGCGGCTGACGTCCGCGACCGCCGGGGAACTGGCGGCCGCGGACGCCGTGGTGCTGATGACCGACCACGACGTGTTCGACTACGGCCAGATCGCCACCTGCGCCGCGTTCGTGCTCGATTGCCGGGGCCGGCTGGCCGACCGGATGACAGCTACGGTGGAGCAGCTGTGACGGGCGGCCTGCACGTGACGGTCACCGGCGGGGCCGGGTTCATCGGCTCGAACCTGGTCGCCTGGCTCCTGCGGCAGCCGGCGATCGGCCGTGTCACGGTCGTGGACCACTGCTCGACCGGCAGTGCGAGCCTGCTGGGCAGCGACCTGGCCCACGTCGACTTCCGTCACGGCAGCGTCCTCGACACCGACGTGCTGGACCAGGCGCTGGCCGGTGCTGACGCCGTCGTCCACCTCGCCGCGCTCCCGTCGGTGCCCCGCTCACTGCAGGATCCGGTGGCCAGCCACCACGTGAACGCCACCGGCACGCTCCAGGTCCTGCAGGCGGCGCGCCGGGCCGGCGGGCCGATGGTCGTGGCGGCGTCCTCGTCGTCCGTCTACGGCGCCCAGCCGCAACTGCCCAAGCGCGAGGACAGCCGGCCCATGCCGCTGAGCCCCTACGCGGTCACGAAGCTGGCCACCGAGGCCTACCTCGGTGCCTACCACGCCTGCTACGGACTGCCCGTGCTGCCGCTGCGGTTCTTCAACGTCTACGGCCCCCGGCAGCAGGCCGGCCACCCCTATGCCGCCGTGGTGCCCCGGTTCATCGACGCCGCCCTGTCCGGGCGCCCCGTCCAGGTCCACGGAGACGGCACCCAGACCCGCGACCTCACCTGCGTGGACACGGTCTGCCAGGTCATCACCACAGCGATCACCCAGCAGATCGTCTCGCCCTGGCCGGTGAATCTGGCGCTCGGTACCCGCACCTCCCTCCTGGAGCTGATCGGCCAGCTCGGCGAGCTGCTCGGTACCGCGCTGGACGTCGAGCACACCCCGCCCAGGCCAGGGGACGTGGCCCACTCCCAGGCCGATCCGGTACGGCTGCACGAGCTCTTCCCCCACCTGACGGCCGTGCCCCTGCGCGACGGCCTGGCTCGCACGATCGCCTGGCATCGCGCCCAGCGTCCGCAGGGGGTGACAACACCGTGCACATCCTGATGTACCACCTGGTGCAGGACCTGCCCGGCCCGATGGCCGTACCACCGGCCAACTTCCGCGCGCAGATGGAACTCCTCACCCACGGCCCCTACGCGGTGATCGGCGAAGACGACCTGCACACCATGTTCCGCCGCGGCACCCCGATGCCGGCGAACGCCGTGCTGCTCACGTTCGACGACGGGTACGCCAACACGATCACTGCTGTGCTGCCGGTCCTTGCACGGTTCGGCCTGCCTGCCGTGATGGCCGTGTGCGGCGGCTACCTCACCGAAGACCGGCCACAGACCGTGAGGCATCCGGTCCAGGAAATGGCCGACGCCGACCAGGTGCGGCAGTGGGCGGCATCCGGGCGCGCGGTCGCCGCCCACAGCTACACCCACCCGCGCCTCACGGCCCTCAGCGACCGCGCGCTCGCCTGGCAGACCGGTGGCGACCACGAGGCGCTGACCGACCTGCTGGGTCGGCCGCCGCGCACGTTCGCCTACCCGTACGGCGCCTACGACCGCCGTGTCCAGCGAGCCGTCGCCGAGCTGTACCCGCTGGCGCTGGCCACGGACGAACACCACCGGCCCGACCTGCAGCACCCCTACGCGCTCTCCCGCATCCAGGTCGATCCCGGCTGGAGCCTGACCTCCTTCGAAGCGGCGCTGGCCCACGACATTGATCCGGCCGCCGCCCAGCGCGCGGCCCGCGCCGCCGACCACCACACCGCCAACGCCCGCGAGGTGACCGACCGATGATGCCCGCTCCTGCCCGCACCGTCGCCCTGTACTGGCACAACGGCCGCTCCCTCGGGCACACCTCCCGCACCGCCAAGGTCGCCCGCTACCTCCTGCGCTCCAAGGACCCGCACTCGATCGCGGGCATCACCGGCGCCTACCGCGGACTGGACCTCCTCCCCCCGGAGGTCGACATCGTCAAGATCCCGTCCTTCGCGAACTTCGACGACCCGACTGTGCGACATCCCGTGAGTTCTCCTGAGTCCCGCTGAGTCGCTGGCCCCGTGGCCAGGGGGTTCTTTCCCCTTCGGGTGTTCTGGAGCCCTGTGACGTAACTTCGGGATTCTTGAAGCGTTCTCACTTCGTCCGACCGATTCACAGTCGGACCGAAGGTGAGGAGGCTCGGGTTGGCGGCGCTGGCGGTTGTACGGGACCTGCGCGAGCACTGGACGCCCGCGTCGGCGGAGGAGCTGGAGCGGTTCGAGACCGATGTCCTGTCCGGGTTCGTTCTCGCGCGGGCCTCGGCGGGCCTGGCGGACGGCACCATCCGCGGGGACGTCGGGCACTTGGAGCAGATCAGAACCTGGTTCGGCCGACCGTTGTGGGACATGGAGCCCGCCGACGCCGACGCGTACTTCGGCAAAGCGCTACGGAACTCACCCAGCGGCACCAGGCTGGCCCGGGCGCAGGCCCTGACGACGTACTTTCTGTTCCTGGAGCTCCGGCACAAGGTCGAGATCCACCGGATGACCGGTCGGGTCGTCGAGTGCCCGATCGATGAAATGAACCGGCCGCGCGGGGCCAAGGACGCCCAACTGCGGATCCCGCCGGCCGAGCCGGAGGTCGGGGCGCTGTTCACAGGCTGGGGCGGCGAGCTGGCCACCTGCCGCAAGTTCGCCCCTACCGCCAGGAACTACACCGCCTCCAAGCTGATGTCCCAGGTCGGCCTGCGGGTCAGTGAGGCGTGCAAGCTCGACCTGACCGACATCAAGTGGGACCTGGGCCGCTTCGGCAAGCTTCATGTCCGCCATGGCAAAGGCGCACGCGGCTCTGGCCCGCGTGAGCGGATGCTCCCGCTGATCAACGGCGCGGACCGGACACTGCGGTGGTTCATCGAGGACGTGTGGGGCCAGTTCGACGACGATCACACCCGCCCAGGCGCCCCGCTGTTCCCCTCCGAGCGCAAGAACGCCGACGGCTCCTCTCGCCGGGTGGGCGATGACGCCCTGCGCGGCGGGCTCAAGGAGGCGGCCAAGGCGCATCTGCCGGGGTGGAGCGAGAGGCTGACCCCGCACGTCCTGCGGCACTTCTGCGCGTCCCAACTCTATGAGAACGGGCTGGACTTGCTCGCGATTCAGGAGGTTTTAGAACATTCCTGGATCGCCACGACGATGCGATATGTCCATGTCCAGCAGACCCGGGTAGAGGACGCCTGGGTCGCCGGGACCGAGCGAGCCGCGAAGCGGCTGGAAGGGCTGATCCGATGAGGTGGAACCTGCGGCTGACCGCCGCAAACAAGGGTATCTGGAAGGCATCCGAACTCCAACGAAGCCTCGCCGAGCACGGGTTGGTGATCTCAGCGGGGAAGATGTCCGGGCTGTGGTCCGGCCAGCCGGTCTCGCTCAAGCTGGAGGACCTGGACGTCATCTGCGTAGTCCTCGGCTGCCAGATCGGCGACCTGCTCATCCCCGAGCCGGAGAAGGTTACCCGGCCCGGTGAGAAGACCGTTCAGCAGGCAGCCGCCGCGGCGTCGGGGCCGACGGTGGTGCCCCGCCGCCGGGACGGCCGCTCGCTCCCGCCGATGTGATGGCCTACGTCCTGCCGGCGGGGAAGTGCAAGCCGCCAACCAGCTGCCCGGACTGCTTCGGCTGGGGCGTGCTGCCCGGCCGCGCGTGCGGTGCGTGCCAGAGTTTTCGCCGCAACGACGAACCCGCCGAGTGCGGCGGCTGCCGCCGGATGGTGCGATTGAAGAAGGGCTACTGTCGCCTGTGCTGGCACCAGGCGAGTCAGGACGCCAAGTGCGAAGTCACGGTGCTGCAGCCCTACTTGGAGAAGGTGCGGAACCACCAGTTGTTCCTCATCAACCTCCACCGCCCGCGCCAGCCTGGCCCTCCCGTCGGCAGGAACGGACGGCGCCGGGGACGCCCGCGCACCCCCGACCCGGCCCCGGTGCCGCCGCCGGCTTCCGGCTGGCGCCAGCCGCCGCTGTTCGAGGCCCACCGTGACTTCACCCGGTTCGACCGTCGGCAGCATGCGCGACTGGACAATCCCTGGCTGGCGTGGGCCCGGCATGTCGCGCACCGCCTCGGCGAGGCCCACGGCTGGCCCCGCCGGGTCCGCCTCGACGTCGACCGGGCCCTGGTCATCGTCCTGTCCGCCCACATCGCGGGCGACGTCGTCCGCTACTCCGAGCTGTTCCCCGCTTTGCGGTCGCGGGGGCTGAGCACCGAACGTACTGCGGAAGTGCTCGACCACATAGGCGCCTTCCTCGACGACCGGCCCTCCTCGTTCGACCAGTGGCTGGAGCGCAAACTCGACGGCCTCGCGGTCGGCATCCGCCGCGATGTCGAGGACTGGGCCCGGCTCCTGCACGACGGCGGGCCACGGTCCAAGCCCCGGGACGTGCACACGGTCTGGGGCTACCTCAACCGGATCCGGCCCGTGCTGCTGAAGTGGTCCAAGCGCTACGACCACCTGCGCGAGGTCACTCGCGACGACGTCCTCGGCCACCTGAGCACCGTCCACGGCTCGCAGCGCAAGCACACGCTGGTCGCCTTGCGGTCGCTGTTCACCCGGGCGAAGAAGTACGGCACGATCTTCAAGAACCCGACCAGCCGCATCAGGGTCGGCCAGCAGGAGAACGGTGTCATCCAGCCCCTGGACCCCGGGCACGTCCAGTCCGCGGTCACCGTGGTGGCCCGGCCGGCGGACCGGCTGATTCTCGCCCTCGCGGCCGTCCACGCCGCCCGCCCCGGTGCGATCCGCCGTCTCCAGCTCGACGACCTCGACATCGGCAACCGCCGACTGGTCATCGACGGCCGCGTCCGGCCCCTGGACGAGCTGACGCTCCAGCTAGCCCTTGCCTGGCTCGACTACCGGCGACGCCGCTGGCCCGACACCGCCAACCCGCACCTGTTGATCAACAAGCAAACCGCGCTGGAGACCGGACCCATCAGCGGTGTGTCCGCATCGGCGGCGCTCCGCGGCCAGACCGCCACGCTGGAACGGCTCCGTGTCGACCGACAGCTCGAAGAAGCCCTGGTCCACGGCCCCGACCCGCTCCACCTCGCCGAGGTCTTCGGCCTGGCCGAGAAAACCGCGATCCGCTACGCAGACTCGGCGCGAGCACTGCTGGCACAGACTGCTGAGCTCTCGACGTCGCCCTCGGGAAAACAACTTGGCCCGGCTTGAGCAGCCTTGAACAATGACGGCCATGCGGATTCGACAGGCATGGCCTGATGACGCATCAGCGGTTGCTGGTGTCTACGTGCACTCCTGGCGGGCGGCCTTTGCCGGTCTTGTTCCGCAGCACTATCTCGACGCCATGGACCCAGTCCTTGAAGAGTCCGAGTGGAAGACACGTATAGCGGAGACACGCTGGCCATCATCGGGGGTACTCGTAGCCGAAACCGAAGCGGGAATCATCGGATTCACGGGTTTCGGCCCCTGTCAGGAGACCCCTGCCATCGCAGAGATCGGAACGCTCTACGCGCTACCTGAGGTCTGGGGCACTGGCATCGGGAAGCAGTTGATGCTGGCCACGTTGATGACGCTCGGACAGGCCGAGTACACGCAAGCCACCTTGTGGGTCCTGGAAGACAATGAACGCGCCCGGCGCTTCTACGAAGCAGCTGGCTGGCGCGCAGACGGCACAGCCGTGGAAGACACCACCGGCGGCGGCTCTCTCAACAAGTTGCGCTACCGCCGTCCTCTTGGCTAGCCCACTCGGCGTCTTCCGGTCCAGGGAACCAGGAACGGCATGGTCGCGAGTTGGAATCGAACCCACGGGACCAACTCTGTGAAGCACGACGACGGACCCTACAGTTCCCACCGAGAACCCTTCAGTTTGCGTGCACTCGCGGGACTCCGCGGGTGCCGTTAACGAACGTGTGACCAGCCCCAAACGGGGGCCAGCGGTTCTGGTCGACGGTCCGGCATGATGTGCGGCTGTACGGAAAGGGCCGTCTCCCCTGCTGGCGGAGACGGCCCTTGTGGGGTCTTCGAAGTTGAGCGGTGCAAGGTCGGTGGCCGCTGACTGTCCGTCACGGTCTGTGATGGGTGGGGTGGTTGTCGGCCCTGGATGTAGGACGCCCGTGGTCCTGGGTGATCATTTCTGTTCTCTACGCAGAAGGATCACTGGGGAGCCACGGG
>NZ_JBHJUW010000184.1:0-14162 GCF_042268205.1 Streptomyces sp. NPDC056160 | reverse complement strand
CGGGTTTTCCCACGGGGCGGGGGCCCGGTGGGGGCGGGGTCCCCGGGGGGGCCGCCGTCGTCGGGGCGGGTCAGCAGATGCGGGGCAGTTGTTCCCCCAGCGGCAGGTCGACGACCCGGGTGCCGCCGAGTCCGGTGGAGACGACGACCATGCCGGGGTGTTCGACGACGCACTCCCCGATGTGCGCGGCACCGGTGCCCTGCGGGTGGGCGCGCATCGCCGCCAGGACCGCCTCGGCCTCCGCGGCCGGTACGAAGGCGACCAGCCTGCCCTCGTTGGCGACGTACAGCGGGTCCAGGCCCAGGAATCCGCAGGCGTTGGCGACCGCGTCGGGGACGGGCAGGGCCCGCTCGCTCAGCCGGACACCGGTGCCGGAGGCGCGGGCGATCTCGTTGAGGGTGGCGCCGAGACCGCCGCGGGTGGGGTCGCGCAGCACGTGCACGTCGGGGGTGACGGCCAGCATGGCCGCGACCAGGTCCGCCAGGGGCGCGGTGTCGCTGGCGATCTCGACGCCGAACTCCAGACCCTCCCGGACGCTCATGATCGCCACGCCGTGCAGGCCGATCGGGCCGCTGACGAGGACCGCGTCGCCCGGCCGGGCGCGCTGCGGCCGGATGTCCACGCCCTCGGGCACCAGTCCGACCCCCGCCGTGGTGACGTACACGCCGTCGCCGTGCCCGGCCTCCACCACCTTGGTGTCGCCGGTGGCGATGGTGACGCCTGCCGTCTCGGCCGCGGCGCCCATGGCGCGGGCGATCCGGTCGACGACGGCCAGTTCGACCCCCTCCTCCAGGACGAACGCCGCCGACAGGTAGGCGGGGCGGGCGCCGCTCATCGCCAGGTCGTTGACGGTGCCGTTGACGGCCAGGTCGCCGAGGCTGCCGCCGGGGAAGAACAGCGGCCGCACGACGTAGGAGTCGGTGGAGAACGCCAGGCGCGCACCGCCGAGGTGGAGGACCGCCGAGTCGCCCATGGCGGCGAGGGTGGGGTTGCCGTAGGCCGGGGCGAAGACGTCCTGGATCAGTTCCGCGGACAGGGCGCCGCCCCCGCCGTGGCCCATCACCACGACGGGCTGGTCGCGCAGGGGGGCGGGGCAGGTCCAGTTCGCGGGGTCGACGGCCGCGTCCGGGCTCGCGAGGTCAGCCAACGGTGTTCAACTCCTCCTGCGGGGCGGGCGATCCCTGGGGGGTGGGGCCGTTCATCCGGCGGTACAGGTAGTAGGCCGCGCAGGCGCCCTCGCTGGAGACCATGGTGGCGCCCAGCGGGGTGCGCGGGGTGCAGGCGGTGCCGAACGCGGCGCACTCGGTGGGTTTGATCAGCCCCTGCAGCACCTCGCCGGCGCGGCACACGGCGGGTTCCTCGGTGCGGATGCCGGTGACGTCGAAGCGGTGCTCGGCGTCGTAGGCGCGGTAGGCGTCCGACAGCCGCCAGCCGCTGGCGGGGATGCGGCCGATGCCGCGCCAGGAGCGGTCGGCGACCTCGAAGACCTCCTGGAGCATCCGCAGGGCGGCCGGGTTGCCGCTCTCGCGCACCGCGCGCGGGTAGGCGTTGTCCACCCGGTGCTCGCCGCGCTCCAGTTGGTGGACGGTGCGCCGGATGCCCTCCAGGATGTCCAGGGGTTCGAAGCCGGTGACCACGATGGGGACGCGGTGCCGTTCGGCCAGCTCCGGGTACTCGTCGGTGCCCATGACGCTGCACACGTGCCCGGCGGCGAGGAAGCCCTGCACCCGGCAGGCCGGAGCCGTCATGATCGCGTCGATGGCCGGGGGGACCCGGACGTGGGAGACGAGCAGGCTGAAGTTGTCCAGGCCGAGGCGACGGGCCTGGTGCACGGCCATGGCGTTGGCGGGAGCGGTCGTCTCGAAGCCGATGGCGAAGAACACCACCTGCCGGTCCGGGTGCTGCCGGGCGAGCCGGAGCGCGTCGAGCGGCGAGTACACCACCCGTACGTCACCGCCCTCGCCCTTGACGCGGAACAGGTCCCGGTCGGTGCCGGGCACCCGCAGCATGTCCCCGAAGGAGCAGAAGATCACCTCGGGGCGAGCGGCGATGTCCAGCGCCTTGTCGATGACCTCGAGCGGGGTCACGCACACCGGGCATCCCGGCCCGTGGATCAATTCCACCTCTTGTGGGAGCAGTTGGTCGATGCCGTGCCGGATGATGGAGTGCGTCTGGCCGCCGCAGACCTCCATCAGCGCCCAGGGCCGGGTGACCGCCGAGCGGATCTCGTCCAGCAGCCGGCGGGCCAGGGCCGGGTCGTTGAACTCGTCGATGTACTTCATCGGGCCTCACTCCCGCTCTCGTCGCGCGCCGCCGGGGCCGCCAGGGCGGGCGGGGCCGGGCGTCCGGCCTGCTGCGCCGCCTGCTCCCAGGCGTCGCCGAACTCCTCCTCCAGCAGCCCCAGTTGTTCGAACAGCTCCAGGGACGCCCGGGCCGACTCCTCGTCCAGCCGTTGCAGGGCGAAGCCGACGTGGACGATGACGTACTCCCCCACCCGCAGGTCGGGCAGGTACTCCAGGCACACCTGTTTGCTCACCCCGCCGAAGTCGACCAGTCCGGTGAGCGGGTCGGCACGGTGGTCGATGGACACGACCTTGCCGGGCACTGCCAAGCACATGGGTCACTCCGTCTCGTCGCTGTCTGAGAGCCGCCCGGCGATCACGAGCTGCCCGAGGGCCAGTCCGCCGTCGTTCGGCGGGACCTCGCCGTGCCGCAGGACCGTGAAACCGTCGTCGGCCAGCAGTACGGCGCACTCCTCCTCCAGCAGCCCGTTGGCGAAGACGCCGCCGGTGAGGACGACGGTGGTCAGGCCGGTGGCGCGGCGGGCGCGCCGGCAGATCCGGGCGACGGCCCGCGCCGCCCCCCGGTGGAAACGCGCCGCGAGCACCGGCGCCGGGGTGCCGCGCCGCCGGTCGGCCAGGAGCGCCTCCAGCATGGGCGCCGGATCGCAGCCCACGGGCCCCGGTCCGGCGGTCAGCCCGAAGGGGTACGCCACCGCCTCCGCGTCGTGGGCCTCGGTGGCCGCCGCCTCCAGTTCCAGGGCGGCCTGGGCCTCGTGGGCCGCGCGGTGGCAGACGCCCGCCAGGGAGGACACGGCGTCGAAGAGGCGGCCCATGCTGGAGGTGGGTACACAGGCCAGGGCGCGTTCCAACTGCCGCCGCAGTACGGTCACTTCCTCGTCCGTGCAGGCGGCGACGCTGGGCAGGCCGGGCTCCCACGGCAGCCCCGCGGCCCACAGCCGGGCGAGCGCCAGGCGGCACGGGTTGGCGACGCCCGCGTCACCGCCGGGCAGCGGGGCGGGGGTCAGGTGGGCGAAGCGCCGGTAGCCCGCGTAGTCGGCGAGCAGGAACTCGCCGCCCCAGACGGTGCCGTCGTCGCCGTAGCCGGTGCCGTCGAAGGCGACGCCGATCACCGGCCTCGTACCGTCCAGGCCGTGCTCGGCCATCGCCGAGGCGATGTGCGCGTGATGGTGCTGGACGAACACCGGTCCCGACGAGCCGAGTCGGGCGGCGCGGCGCCGGGCCTGGCGCGCGGAGTGGTAGCCGGGGTGCCGGTCGGCGGCGACGAGCGCGGGGGTGACGCCGGTCAGGTCGAGCAGGTGCCGCTCGGCCTCGCGGGCGGCGCGCAGGGTGGCCAGGTCGCCCATGTCGCCGATGTGCGGGCCGAACCAGGCCTGGTCGCCCTCGCCGACGCAGAGGGCGTTCTTCAGGTCGCCGCCCACCGCGAGCGCGGGACGTACGGGGACGGGCAGCGCGAGCGGGCGGGGCACGTGGCCGCGGGAGCGGCGCAGCACCTGCTCGGTGCCGTCGGGGCGGACCCGCAGGAGCGAGTCGTCGCACGGGGAGGCGATGGGCCGGTCGTGCACGAGCCAGGCGTCGGCCAGTCCGGCCAGCCGGGTCAGCGCCTCCCCGTCGTCCGTGACGATGGGTTCGCCGGAACGGTTGCCACTGGTCATGACCAGGGCGCGGGGGCCGGGCGGGTCCCCCGGCAGGCCGAACAGCAGCGAGTGCACGGGGGTGTAGGGCAGCATCACGCCGACGTGCGGGCTGCCGGGGCACACGGCGTCGGCCAGGCGCAGCCCGTCGGGGCGGGCGCGCCGGCGCAGCAGGACGATGGGACGGAGGGGGCCGGTGAGGACGGCCCGTTCCCGGTCGGTCGGGGCGGCGATCCGCTCAGCGGTGGCCAGGTCCGCGCACATCACCGCGAACGCCTTGCCGCCGCGTTCCTTGCGGGCGCGCAGGGTGGCGACGGCGTGCGCGTCGGTGGCGTCGCAGGCCAGGTGGTAGCCGCCGACGCCCTTGACGGCGACGATCCGCCCGGCGGCGAGCAGGGTCCGGGCGCCGGCCAGTGCCTCGGCGTCCCGCGCCGGGCGCGGGCCGCCGCCGTCGGCGGGCACCAGGCGCAGCCGGGGCCCGCAGTCGTTGCAGGCGACGGGCTGGGCGTGGAAGCGCCGGTCGGCGGGGTCGGCGTACTCCCGCGCGCAGGCGGGGCACAGCGGGAAGCCGGCCATGGTGGTGGCGGCGCGGTCGTAGGGCATCGCGGTGGCGACGGTGAAGCGGGGACCGCAGTGGGTGCAGGTGATGAAGGGGTGCCGGTGGCGGCGGTCGGCCGGGTCGGCCAGTTCGCGCAGGCAGTCGGCGCAGGTCGCGGTGTCGGGCGGGAGCTGGGTGCGGCCTGCGGCCTGCTCGGTGGGGCGGATGGTGAACGGGTGGGTGGCGCCGGTGGCGGGGAGGTCCTCGTGGCCGATGCCGGTCACGGCGGCGAGCGGCGGGGGCTGCGCGGCCAGCCGTTCGCAGAACCGGCCCACGCCGTCCGCCGGTCCCTCGACCTCGATCAGCACGCCGCCCGCGGTGTTGCTCACGAACCCGGCCAGCGCCAGGTCGGCGGCGAGGCGGTGCACGTACGGACGGAAGCCCACGCCCTGCACCGTGCCGCGCACGGTGAGCCGGCGGCGCACCGTGCCGGTGGCGGGTGCGGTCATGAGGCCGGTGTGGTCGCCGGCCGGGGGCGGGCGTGCCCACCGGAGCGGTCCGGGGCCTGGGCGTGGTCGTCGTGCCCGTGCGAGTGGCCGTCGTGCCCGTGCGGGTGGTCGTGCTGTCCGTGTTCGTCGTCGTGGGTGTGGCTGTGCGGGTGCGGTGCGAGGGGCGGGCGGTGCGGTGGGGCCTGGTCGCGGACGGCGAGCGCGCGTTCCAGTACGGTGTCGACGCCGTCACCGGTGCGCGCACAGGTGCGTACGATCTCCACCCCGGGGTTGACCTGCTGCACGTTCGCGCGGAAGGCGGCCTCGTCGAAGCCGGCCGGCCCGGCCAGGTCCGTCTTGGTCAGGACGACCAGGTGGGCGGAGCCGAAGGCGGTGGGGTACTTCAGCGGTTTGTCCTCGCCCTCGGTCACCGCCATCAGCACGATCCGCAGGGTCTCGCCGAGGTCGTAGGAGGCCGGGCAGACGAGGTTGCCGACGTTCTCGACGAACAGCACCGCGGTCCGTGCGGGCAGCCAGCCCGTGAGCCGGCTGCGCACCTGGCGGGCTTCGAGGTGGCAGAGGCCGTCGGTGAGCACCTGTTGGACGGGCGCGCCGGAACGGGCGAGGCGGCGGGCGTCGTTCTCGGTCGCCAGGTCCGCCGTCAGCGCGGCCACCGGGATGTCGAGGGCGACCGCGCGGGCCAGCACCCGGCCGAGGAGTTCGGTCTTGCCGCTGCCGGGGCTGGACAGCAGGTTCACCGCGCTCACGCCCCGCCGGGCGAGGTCCTCGCGCAGGTCGCGGGCCAGGTGGCCGTTCTTGGAGAGGACGGCCTGCTCGACGTCGACGGACCGGCACATGGCGGTTCTCCTCACGGTGGGTTCAGGAGGGGGCCGCTCGCGCACAGCGACCGGCGCCTCACCGATCGTGGACGCCGTCGGCCGTCAGGTGCGGCAGCGCGGCCGTGCACGGTGTCCCGGATTGGTCCGGGCGGCTCAACAGCGGGGTGGCGGCGGGGTCGTCGAGCAGGAGGGGGGCGAGGGTGCGCAGGGCGTCCACCGCGGGGCCGACCGCCCGGCGCACGGGGTCGCTGAGTCCGGGCGCGATGTCCGCGTCGGTGCCGGTCCTGGCCGCGGGCTCGCAGGCGAGTACGAGGACGCGGGGAAGCGGCCCGTCGCCCAGGTGGGCGGCCAGGGCGAGCACCCTGGCCGGGTCCATGCCGTGCGCCTCGGGCGGGACGCCGTCCGTGGTGCGCTCGGGCGGGTCGGGCTCGATGAGGGACAGCGTGCCGGGCCGGTGTCCGCGCGGGGCGGCGTCGACGAGGACGGCGGTGTCGTAGCCGTCCAGGAGCGCGTAGGCGAGGTCGAGGCCGCGGATGCCGAAGTCCCGCGCCCGCACGCCGTCCGGCAGGGGCCGGGCGGCCAGGGCGCGCAGCACTTCGGGGCCGAAGGCGTCGTCGGCGAGGAAGATGTTGCCGACGCCCGCGATCAGCAGCCGGGCCGGGGGCGGCGCGGTCATCGCGTGCTCCCGCCGAACGGGTCGGCGGCCGGGGCGAGGGGGTGGGCGGTGCCGGAGGGCGTCTTGCGGACGAACGCCGAGCGCAGGGCGTGGTAGGAGGCCGCGGGGTCGAAGAAGATGGCGTGCATGCGGGCGAGTTCGGCGCGACGGTGCTCGCCCAGGGGCCGTACCGACTCGTCGCGGGCGCGCGCCGCCGCCTTGGCGGCGATCCGCCCGCCCAGGGCGGCCGTGCCGGCCAGTTCCGCCGCGAGACGGTCCACCTCGGTGGCGAACTCGGCCGCGCGGGCCGGGACGAGACGGTCCACCAGGCCGAGGCGGTGGGCGGTGGCGGCGCTCACCGGCAGGGCGTCGGTGGTCAGTTGCCCGGCGGTCCGCTCGCCGACGCGGCGCGGCAGGCTGTAGGTCCAGTACTCCGAGCCGTACAGGCCCATGCGGCGGTAGTGCGGGTTGAGGACGGTTCCGGTGCGGCACCAGACCTCGTCGGCGGCGAGCGCGAGCATGACGCCGCCGGCCGCGGCGTTGCCGCCGAGCGCGGCGACGACCAGCCGGTCGGTGGTCCGCAGTACGGCCTCGACCAGGTCGTTCATGGCGTTGAGGTTGGCCCAGGACTCGGCGCCCGGGTCGGGGGCGGCCTCGATGACGTTCAGGTGGATGCCGTTGGAGAAGAAGTCGCGGGCGCCGCCGAGGACCAGGACGGAGGTCGGGCGGGTCAGGGCGTGGCGGTAGGCGGCGAGCAGGCGCCGGCAGTGGTCGGTGCTCATGGCCCCGCCGGGGAAGGAGAAGCTCAGGAAGCCGGTGTCGCCCTGCTGCCGGTAGCGGATGTCGCTCCAGGTGTCGCGTCCGGCGGGCAGTTCGAGCGGGACGGGCTCCTCCCGGGGCGCGCCCGGGCCGAGCACGGCGGCGGCCGGGCGTTTGAAGGGCGCGGGGTCGCCGGAGTTCTTGCGGGGTCTGAGTTCCGGGATCCACACGGCGCCGTCCGCGGTGGCCCGGCACACCGCTCCGGCCCGGGTGGCGAGCAGGTCGCCGGGGCGCCCGCGCAGCCGGTCCTCGGGGTGGCCGCCGTGCAGGAAGACCTCGCGGCCGAGGATCTCGTCGAGCACGCCCGGCTGGGAGTCGGCGGCGCGGAGCTTGCGCAGCACGGTGGCGGTGCTGTCCCCGGCCCAGTCGATGCGCCGCCGGGCCTGGCGCAGCGGGTCGCGCCACACCACGCGTACCGAAGGGTCGTTCTGCGGCAGCGGTTTGAACGCACCCTCCTCGTAGCGCCGTACGGCCAGCAGTACGGCGGCCGCCGCCGCGTCGGAGGCCTCGTTGCGGTACAGGTCGCTCTTGCCCGTCCGCGCCGTGCGGAAGGGCGTCGACGCCCAGATGTCCCCGGCGTCCATGGCGGCCTCGGCCCGCAGGACGGTGACGCCCCAGTGCGGGGCCTCCTCCATGATCGCCCAGTCGAGGGAGGACGGACCGCGGTCCCCCGGCGGTCCCGGATGCACGATGAGGCAGGTGTGCTCCCGCCACAGGTCCTCGGGCAGTGCCGTCTTCAGCATCGGCGCGATGATCAGTTCCGGACGGGTGCGCGCCACGGCGGCGCGGACGGGGTCGGTGCCGTGCGAGGCGAGGACGACGTCCACGCGGTGTCCGTGGTCGGTGAGTTCGGCGTAGACGCGCTGGGTGAGGCTGTTGAACGCGCTCGCGACGAGCAAAATGTCCATGACATGGCATGATGTCCGTTCCATCGGTCACCAGGAAGGACCGCGACGGCGTTTCGCCCTGGCCGGCTTGCCCGCCTGCTCCGCCCGGTCCGCGCGCCAAGGGGTGGCGAAGCCTCTTGGGTGGTACCGGACGACACGCGGGCCGGATTTAACTACTTTCTGTTCATATGATGTAACAGTCTGCACATGAACTGGCAGCAGAACATCGACAGGGCCCCCGTCAGCCTTGACCGGGCCCCCGTCCCGCACCCTCGTCGTCGCGGACTGCGCGGGGCACTGCTGGTCGCGGTGACCGCCGCCGCACTGGCCGGCGGCCCCCCGGCCGCGGCGGCGCCGACCGGCGCCCGCACCGCCGACTGGGACGCCATCGCCGCGTGCGAGTCCAGCGGCAACTGGCGGGCGAACACCGGCAACGGCTACTACGGCGGACTGCAGTTCGCCCAGTCCAGCTGGATCGCGGCCGGCGGTCTGAAGTACGCGCGCCGGGCGGACCTGGCCAGCCGCAGGGAGCAGATCGCCGTGGCCAGGCGGCTCGCCGCCCTCCAGGGGATGTCGGCCTGGGGCTGCGCCTGACGGCGGCCCGTCAGGCGGCAGCCGGACCGCCGGAAGGGCCGTCAGGAGGGTTGGCGCGCCTGCTGGGTGGCGATGGTCACCCGGCAGGTGTCCGAGAATGCCTCGATGCCCCACCGGCCGCCGGAACGCCCGTCCCCGGAGGCCGTCACCCCGCCGGACGGCGCGTTGGGCGCGTCGGCCACGGACTGGTCGTCGACGTGCACGGACCGATGACGGGCTCGGGTATGGGGCGCGCCGGTCAGCAGAGCACGGCCAGGGCGCCCGGCAGGACCCGGGCCGTGACGGGGAGGGCCGCGTCGACCTCGCCGTCGGCGCCGTAGGGGATGTCGCGGTCGGCCTCGACGCGGATCTCCCGGCCGCGCAGGATCCGGACCTCGGGCCGCCCGGTGTGGCCGCCGGACTTCAGCTCGTTCATGAGCGTGAAGAAGAGGCGCCGGGGAGCGGCACGGATCAGGACCACGTCGAGCAGGCCGTCGTCGACGCGGGCGCCGGGCGCGATCATCCGGCCGGAACCGTAGTAGGCGGAGTTGGCGGCCACCACGGTGTAGCCGCGGTGGATGTGCTCCTCGCCGTCGACGGTGACGCGGTAGGTCGCGGTGCGCCAAGTGGCGACGGCCCGCAGCCCCCCGGCGTAGTACGAGGCGGCGCCGCGCAGCAGCCGGGCCTGGTTGGCGTGCCGGTTGGCGAGCGCGTCGACGCCCGCGTACACGCTGCCGAGGACGACGGTACGGGGGTGGACCGCCGACTCCACCTCGATGGTGTCGACGCGGTGCGGGGCGTGGTGGAGGAGCACTCGGGCCAGTCCGGCCGGGTCGGCGGGCAGGTCGAGCGCCCGGGCGAAGTCGTTGCCGCGGCCGGCCGGCACCAGGCCGAAGAGGGTCCCGGTGCCGCTGAGCGCGCCGCCGACGCCGCCCGCGATGCCGTCGCCGCCGACGGCGAGGACCACCCGGCCGCGCTCCCCGGCCCGCCGGGCGAGGTCCCGGGCGTGGGCGAGGCTGCGGCTGTACTCGGTCTCGAGGCCGGCGCCCGCTTCCCTCAGCAGCCTGCCCACCCGCAGCAGCGCCGCGGCGCCGGCGGAGCCGCCCGCGGTCGGGTTGACGATGGCGGTGAACTGACGCATCGATGGGCCTCCGGGCGGAGTGAGGACGCGGACGGGGAGGGAGAGCGGGGAGAGCGGGGACGGGGAGGGCTTCTCCACGGGCCGGTCGGCCTGGGGTCCCGGGGACGCGAGCCCGGGCGTCAGGCACCCGGGGGCGGGTCCTGGGGCAGCAGTACGCCGGGGTTGAGCAGACCGGCCGGGTCGAGGCGCCGCTTGACGGCCCGCAGGGCCTCGACGCCGAGCGGTCCGGCCTCCCGGACGTACGCGTCGCGGTGGTCGGTGCCCACGCCGTGGTGGTGGCTGATGGTGCCGCCCGCCGCGAGGATCGCCTCGCCCGCGGCGCGCTTGGCGGGCGCCCAGTGCGCCACGGGGTCCTTCCCCTGCGCGCTGACCACGGTGAAGTAGAGCGAGGCGCCGTTCTCGTAGACGTGCGAGATGTGGCACATGACCAGCGGCGGGGTGCCCGCCTCGGTGAGCGCCGCGGTGAGCGCGTCGCGGACGGCGGCGTAGAGGTCGGGCACGCGCGACCAGAAGGCGGCGGTCTCCAGGGTCTCCGCGAAGGCGCCCACGTCCAGGAGCGCGTCGCGCAGGTACGGAGCCGAGTAGCGGCCGTGGGCCCAGCGCTCGCCCGGTTCCTCGCCGAGCGGGGTGCCGCCGCACTCGCGCAGCACGGCCGCGGCCCGCTCCCTGCGGTGGGCGACGTCCTCGGCGGTGCCCTCGAAGCCTGCGATGGCCTGGCAGCCGGCGGACGCCTCGGCGAACGAGGCGCCGATCGCGTCCGGCTGGGCCAGGCCGACCAGTGTCTCGGTCTCGTCGGACAGCCGCAGCACGGTCGGCCGCGGGCCGTCCTGGGCGAGCCGGCGCAGCGCGTTCGTGCCCTCCTCGAAGGAGGCGAACCGCCACCCTTCGTAGAGACGGGTCCGTGGCAGCGGGCGCAGGCGCACGGTCACGGCGGTGATGACGCCGAACGCGCCCTCGGAGCCGAGGACGAGCTGGCGCAGGTCGGGTCCCGCGGCCGAGCGCGGGGCGCGACCGGTCTCCAGGGTGCCCTCGGGTGTGGCGAGGGTGAGGCCGAGCACCATCTCGTCGAAGCGGCCGTAACCCGCGGAGGCCTGGCCGCTGGAGCGGGCGGCGGCGAACCCGCCGATGGTGGCCCACTCGTAGGACTGCGGGAAGTGGCCGAGGGTGAAGCCGTGCTCGGCGAGCAGGGCCTCGGCGTGCGGGGCGCGCAGGCCGGGCTGGAGGGTGGCGGTCCGCGAGACGGGGTCGAGGGCGAGCAGGCGGTCCATGCGGCGCAGGTCCAGCGCGACGAAGGGGCGCGGGCCGGACGCCCCGTGCTCGGGGGCGAGTCCGCCGACGACGGACGTGCCGCCACCGAAGGGCACGAGGGCCAGGTCATGGGCGGCACAGGCGCGCAGGACGGCGAGCACCTCGTCGTGACCGGCGGGGAGCACCACGGCGGCCGGGAGGTCGGTGAGGTCGCCGCCGCGGATCCGGAGCAGGTCGGGGGTGGACTTGCCGCGGGTGTGGCGGATGCGCGCCTCGGCGTCGGTGCGGACGTACGGCTCGCCGCCGACGGCCTTTGCCAGGGCCCGGTGGGCGGCGGCGGTCAGCGGGGAGTCGGGGACGCTCAGCTCTTCCAGGGCGACCGGTGCGGCGGCGCCCGGCCGGACGCCGAGCAGGTCGCGCAGCAGCCCGGTCACCGGGGCGGGCAGCGGTGCGGCCTCGGCCGGGTCGCCCCAGCCGCTCCACAGCATGTCCATGGGTTGTTCCTCACCGGTCGGATCGAAGGGGCGTTACACTGTTACACATGACGCCTATTCGTCACAACGGTTCGGAGAGCGGGACCGGAAGCGGGAGCGGGAGCGGCAAGGACGCCTCGGGCGGCGAGGGTTCCGGGGCGGGCTCCGGAGCGGCGGGTGCCTCGGCCGCGGGTTCCGCCTCGCCGTCCGGTGATCCCGTGCTCGACGCCGTGCGCGACTGCGTCCTGGCCGTCGGGGTGCGTCGTACGACCCTGACGGACGTGGCCCGGCGCGCGGGGGTCTCCCGGATGACCCTCTACCGGCGCTGGCCGGACGTCCGCTCCCTGGTGGGCGACCTGATGACCCGCGAGTGGATCGGCGTGGCCACCGGCGCGATGCCCGAGCCGCGGCCCGGTACGGCCACCCGCACCCTGATCGTCGACGGACTGGTGGCGGGGGTGGCCGCGTTCCGGGCGCACCCCCTCTTCCGGAAGATCGTCGACGTGGACCCCGAGTTGCTGCTCCCCTACGTGCTCGACCGGCGGGGGGCCAGCCAGGACGCGCTGCTCGAACTGGTCACCGACGCCCTGCGCGAGGGCCACGCCGACGGGTCGGTGCGCCGCGGCCACCCCGCGCGGCAGGCGCGGTCGCTGCTGCTGGTCGTCCAGTCCTTCACGCTGTCGCTGCGCACGATGACCGACGAGGACGATCCCGAGCTGAGCGCGCAGGCGTTCCTCGGGGAACTGCGGACCCTTCTGGAGAGGACCCTGACGCCATGAGCCCCGCCCGCTCCCGCACCGGCCCCGCACAACCCGCCGGGGCGGCCGGCCCCCCTGCCGATTCCTCGCTCAGTGCCGCCCGGCGGACGCGCGAACTGGCCCTGACCGTGGGCGGTCCGGCCGTGGACGTCCTGGTGGTGGGGCTGGGCGCCACCGGCGCGGGCGTGGCGCTGGACGCCGCGGCCCGCGGGCTGTCCGTCGCCGCGATCGACGCCCACGACCTGGCCTTCGGCACCTCGCGCTGGAGTTCCAAACTCGTGCACGGCGGACTGCGCTACCTCGCCTCCGCGCAGCTCGACGTCGCCCACGAGAGCGCGGTGGAACGCGGGGTGCTGATGGAGCGCACCGCGCCTCATCTGGTCGGCGCCCAGCCGTTCGTCCTGCCGCTGACGCCCTTGGTGTCCCGGGGCCAGGCCGCCCTGGCCTGGGCGGGCCTGCGCGCGGGCGACGGCCTGCGCCTGGCCGCGCGCACCGCCCGCGCCACCCTTCCGGCGCCGCGCCGGATGTCCGCCGTTCAGACCCGCCACCTCGCGCCCGCGCTGCGCGCCACCGGGCTCCGCGGCGGCCTGCTGTCCTGGGACGGGCGGCTCGGCGACGACGCCCGTCTGGTCACCGCCGTCGCCCGTACGGCGGCGGCGCGCGGGGCGCGGATCCTGACCCGTGTGCGGGCCCTGGAACTCACCGCGTCCGGCGCCCGCGTACGGGACGAACTCAGCGGCGAGGAAGGGGAGATACGCGCCCGCGCCGTGATCAACGCCGCCGGCGTGTGGGCGGGCAGCCTGGTCGACGGCATCCGGATCCGGCCCTCCCGCGGCACCCACCTCGTGCTGCGCGCCGAGCGTCTGGGTCCGCTGCCCGCCGGGCTGCACATCCCGGTGCCGGGTGAGACCAACCGCTTCGTCCTCGTCCTGCCCCAGGGCGACGGCCGGGTCTACGTCGGGCTCACCGACGAGCCCGTCGACGGTGGGATCCCGGACGTTCCCGAGGTCCCGGAGGCGGACATCGGTTTCCTGCTGGACGTCCTCGGCTCCGCGCTGGAGGCGCCGGTCGGCCGCGCGGACGTGGTGGGGGCCTTCGCCGGGCTGCGGCCACTCCTCGACACCGGCCCGGGGGACGGGTCCGGCGCGACGCCCCGCACCGCCGACGTCTCGCGCAGGCACGCGGTGCTCACCTCGCCGGAGGGCGTGATCACCGTGGTCGGCGGCAAGCTCACCACCTACCGCCGGATGGCCGAGGACGCCGTCGACGCCGCCGTGGTCGCGCGCCGGCTGGCGGCGGGGCCTTCCCCGACGGCCACGCTCCCCCTCGTCGGGGCCGCCTCGCCCCGCGTTCTCGCCGCTCTCCCGGCGCCGCGCCGCCTGGTGTGCCGCTACGGCACCGAGGCACCGGCCGTGCACGCCCTGGGCGCGGCCGACCCGGCGCTGCGCGAAGCCGTACTGGAGGGCCACCCGGTCACCCGCGCC
The DNA here is from genome assembly GCF_042268205.1 of Streptomyces sp. NPDC056160. NCBI lineage: Bacteria > Bacillati > Actinomycetota > Actinomycetes > Kitasatosporales > Streptomycetaceae > Streptomyces > Streptomyces sp. NPDC056160. The sequence continues at coordinate 325 of NZ_JBHJUW010000184.1, read as the reverse complement.
GAACTGGTGTGGGCCGTGCGCCATGAGGGGGCGCTCGACGAGGCCGATCTGCTCGACCGGCGCACGCGGATCGGGCTGGTCCCGGCCGACCGGGCCGCGGCGCTGCCCACGGCCCGGAGCGCGGTGGGCGAGGCGCTGGGGTTCCGGTGAGGGCACGGTCCCAGGGCCTCGGCGAGGGGACGAGAGGGGCAGGACAGCCGGGCTGTTGCCGAGCGCCCCTCCCCTCGGTGAACCGCAGGGAGCCGCGGCGGCGGTGACCGTGGACGGCGGCGCTGCCGCCGGGCGGCCCGGTCGCGCCGGCCCCGCCGCCCGCCCAGGCCGTGCG
>NZ_JBHJUW010000183.1:0-14198 GCF_042268205.1 Streptomyces sp. NPDC056160 | reverse complement strand
GGCGTCGCCCTCTTCTTGCTGCTGTTGTCTTTCGGCACCCGACCATCCTCGCTCAGGCATGCTGGCCGCTGACCGACAAGACCTCGCCCGTCAGGTACGAGGAGTAGCCGCTGGCGAGGAAGACGATCGTGTTGGCGACCTCCCAGGGTTCGGCGTACCGGCCGAACGCCTCGCGGGAGGTCAGCTCGGCCAGCAGTTCGGGCGTGGTGACCTTCACCAGGTGCGGGTGCATGGCCAGGCTCGGCGCCACGGCGTTGACCCGTACCCCGAACGCGGCGGCCTCCAGTGCGGCGCACCGGGTGAGTGCCATGACCCCGGCCTTGGCGGCGGCGTAGTGGGCCTGCCCCTGCTGCGCCCGCCAGCCGAGCACCGAGGCGTTGTTGACGATGACGCCGCCGCTGCCCCGCGCCCGCATCCGGCGCAGCGCGGCGCGGGTGCAGCGGAAGGTTCCGCCCAGGGTGACGTCGAGGACCTTGTCCCACTGCTCGTCGCTCATGTCGACCAGATCGGCGGTGCCGCCGAGTCCGGCGTTGTTGACGACGACGTCCAGGCGGCCGTGCCGCTCCTCGGCGAGACCGAAGAGCGCGCCGACCTGGCTCTCGTCGGTGACGTCGCAGATCAGCGCCGTGACCCGGCCGGCGCCGAACTCGTCGGCGAGCGCCGCCCGCGTCTCCTCCAGCCTGCGGGCGTGGGTGTCGGAGACCAGCACGTCGGCACCCTCTTCGAGCAGCCGCCGGGCGGTGGCACCGCCGATGCCGGCCCCCGCGGCGGCGGTGACGACGGCGGTGCGGCCCTGGAGCAGGCCGTGCCCGGGGACGTAGACGGGTGGGGCGGTCACGGGCGGACCTCCTTGGGCAGGCCGAGCACGCGCTCGGCGATGATGTTGCGCTGGATCTCGTTCGAGCCGGCGTAGATGGTGTCGGACCGGGAGAACAGGAACAGCCGCTGCCAGTCGTCGAGGTCGCCGGGCTCGCCGGGCTCGCCGGTCGCGAGCATCCCGTCGGCACCGCACACGTCCATGGCGAGTTCGCCGAGTTCCCGGTGCCAGGTGGCCCAGTAGATCTTCCCGATGGACGCCTCGGGGCCGGGCGCGCCCGCCGCCACTCCGTCCAGCATGCGCAGCGCGTTGAAGCGGATGGTCTCCAGGCCGATCCAGGCGCGGGCGAGCCGGTCGCGGATCAGGGGGTCCTCGGCGCTGCCGTTGCGGCGGGCCAGGCCGATCAGGGCCTCCAGCTCGCGGCGGAAGCCGACCTGCTGGCCGAGGGTGGACACACCGCGTTCGAAGCCGAGGGTGGCCATGGCGACCTTCCAGCCCTCACCGGGCGCGCCCACGATGTTCGAGGCGTGGGTGCGGGCCCGGTCGAAGAAGACCTCGTTGAACTCGCTGGTCCCGGTGAGCTGGGTGATGGGGCGGACGTCCACGCCGGGCCCGTCGAGGGGGACCAGCAGGTACGACAGTCCCCGGTGGCGTGCGGAGCCGGGCTCGGTGCGCGCCACGACGAAGCACCAGTGTGACTCGTGGGCGAGCGAGGTCCAGGTCTTCTGGCCGGTCACCACCCATGCGTCGCCGTCGCGTTCGGCCCTGGTGCGCACGTTCGCCAGGTCGGAGCCGGCCTCCGGCTCGCTGTACCCCTGGCACCACAGTTCCCGCACCGCGACGATCGGCGGCAGGAAGCGGGCGCGTTGGTCGGGCGTGCCGAAGGCGATGAGGGTGGGGCCGAGGAGCTGTTCGCCGATGTGGTTGACCCGGGCGGGGGCGTCGGCGAGGGCGTACTCCTCGTGGAAGGCGACCTGCTGTTCGAGGGTGGCGCCGCGGCCGCCGTACTCCACCGGCCAGCCCACGCAGGTCCAGCCGGCGGCGGCCATGTGGCGCTCCCAGGCGAGCCGTTCGGGAAAGGCCTCGTGCTCGCGGCCTGGGCCGCCGCGCCCGCGCAGGGCGGCGAACTCACCGGTGAGGTTGGCCCGCAGCCAGCCGCGGACCTCGGTGCGGAACTCCTCGACGCTGGTCATGGCCGTACGTTAACCTACCAAACACTTGTTAGGGAAGGAGGGGCGGATGTCCGCTGCCCACGAACGAGCCGAGCGCCCGCAGGCGCAGGACGGCCCGGTGCGCTACGACCGGCAGGGGCCGGTCGCGACGATCACCATGAACCGGCCCGAGTACCGCAACGCCCAGAACTCCGCGATGACCTACGCCCTGGACCGCGCCTTCTACCGCGCCGCCGAGGACGACGAGGTGAAGGTCGTCGTCCTCGGCGGCGCGGGCGAGCACTTCTCGGCCGGCCACGACATCGGCACCCCGCAGCGCGACGCCCACCTGCCCTTCGAACGGAAGGCGGGACTGTGGTGGGACCACTCGGACAAGGCGGGCGCGGAGAGCCGTTTCGCCCGTGAGTCGGAGGTCTACCTGGGCATGTGCCGCCGTTGGCGCGAGCTGCCCAAGCCCGTCGTCGCCGCCGTGCAGGGCGCGTGTGTGGCGGGCGGGCTGATGCTGGCCTGGGTGTGCGACCTGATCGTCGCCTCCGACGACGCCTTCTTCGCCGACCCCGTGGTCCGCATGGGCATCCCCGGCGTCGAGTACTTCGCCCACCCCTGGGTGATGCCGCCGCGCGTCGCCAAGGAGTTCCTGTTCACCGGCGAGCGGATGACCGCGCAGCGCGCGCACGAGGTCGGCATGGTCAACCGGGTCGTCCCGCGCGCGGAACTCACCGGCCAGGTCGGCGAGTTGGCCCTGCGCATCGCCGGGATGCCGCGCATGGGACTGGCGCTGACCAAGCGCGCCGTCAACCAGGCCGAGGACCTTCAGGGGCTGCACACCGGCATGGACTCGGTCTTCGCACTGCACCACCTGGCGCACGCGCACAACGCCGAGACCGCCGCCGACCCGCTCGGCGGCCTGGACGTCCGGGCCATGAAGGAGGGTTCGGCCTGATGGACCTCGAATTCACCGAAGCCGAGGCCGCCTTCCGTGCCGAGGCCCGAGACTGGCTGTCCGCCCACGTCCCCTCGGCGCCGCTGCCCTCCCTGGAGACGGCGGACGGCTTCGCGGCCCACCGGGAGTGGGAGCGCACCCTGTTCGCCGACCGCTGGTCGGTGGTCTCCTGGCCCGAGGAGTACGGCGGGCGGGGCAGCTCACTGCTTCAGTGGCTGATCTTCGAGGAGGAGTACTACGCGGCCGGCGCTCCCGGCAGGGTCGGCCAGAACGGCGTCAACCTCCTCGCCCCCACCCTCTTCGAGCACGGCACCGACGAGCAGCGGGCCCGGGTCCTGCCGTCGATGGCGAGCGGCGAGGTGATCTGGGCGCAGGCCTGGTCCGAACCGGAGGCGGGCTCCGACCTGGCCTCGCTGCGCTCCACGGCTGTGCGCACCGACGGCGGCTGGCTGCTCAGCGGGCAGAAGACCTGGTCGTCACGGGCCGCCTTCGCCGACCGCGCCTTCGGCCTCTTCCGCAGCGACCGGGACGATACGGACGCGGCCCGGCCGCACCGCGGTCTGACGTACGTGATGTTCCCGCTGGACGCGGAGGGTGTGACCGTACGGCCCATCGGCCGGCTCGACGGCAAGCCGGCGTTCGCCGAGCTGTTCCTCGACGAGGTGTTCGTCCCCGACCGGGATGTGATCGGCGAGGTGGGCCAGGGCTGGCGGGTCGCGATGAGCACGGCCGGCAACGAGCGCGGGCTGACGCTGCGCAGCCCGGGCCGGTTCACCGCCGCGGCCGACCGGCTCACCAGGCTGTGGCGCTCGGCCGGCGACCCGTCGGACACGGCCCTGCGCGACCGGGTGGCGGACGCGGTCGTCGCGGCCCGCGCCTACCGGCTGTTCGCCTACCGGAACATCTCCCGTATCGCGGCGGGGGACGCGATCGGCGCCGAGGCGAGCCTGAACAAGGTGTTCTGGTCCGAGCTGGACATCGCGCTGCACGACACCGCCCTCGACGTGCTCGGGGCCCGCGGCGAGCTGTCCGACTGTGCCGCCGACGCGCCCGCCCACGGCGCCTGGGCCGAGGGGTACACCTTCTCCCTGGCCGGCCCGATCTACGCGGGCACCAACGAGATCCAGCGCGACATCATCGCCGAGCGGCTGCTCGGCCTGCCGAAGGGACGCCGGTGATGCGGTTCCTCCTGACCGACGAGCAGCGGGAGTTCGCCCGTTCGCTGGACGGCCTGCTCGCGGCGGCCGGGACCGCGGCCGTCGTACGGGCCTGGGCGGCCGGCGACACGGGGCCGGGGCGCTCCCTGTGGTCGAGGCTGGCCGACGCGGGGGTCTTCGGCCTCGCCGTCCCCGAGCGCCACGACGGGCTCGGTGTGCTGCCGGCCGAACTGGCCGTCGCCTTCACCGAACTGGGCCGGCACGCGGTGCCGGGTCCGCTGGTGGAGACGGTGGCCGCGGCCGCCTTCCTCGACCGGCTCGGCGACGAGGGGGTGTCCGCCGCCTGGCTCCCGGCCATCGCCTCGGGCGGGTCGGCCGTCTCCTTCGCCCTGCTGCGCGAGGACGCCCCGTACGCGCTGGACGCCGCCACGGCGGACGGGGTGTTCGCCGTCTACGGCGACACCGTCCGCCTCGCGAAGTCCGCGGGCGAGGTGCAGCAGTCCGCCGACCCGGCCCGCAGACTCGCCCGCCCGCTCGGCGGCGCCGTTCTCGCCCGGGGGCCCGCGGTGACGGCCGCGGCCGGCCACGCGGCACGGGTGGCGAGGCTGGCGACCGCGGCGCAGTGCCTCGGCCTCGGCCACGCGCTGCTCGCGGGCACCGTCGCCCATGTGGCGCGGCGCACCCAGTTCGGCGTGGCGGTCGGCTCCTTCCAGGCGGTCAAGCACCAACTGGCGGACGTGCTCGTCGCGTTGGAGTTCGCCGAGCCGCTGGTCCACTCCGCCGCTCTCGCCCTGGCCGCGGGCGACCCGGCGGCCGGCCGCGAGATCGCCGCGGCGAAACTCACCGCCGGGAAGGCGGCCCACGAAGCGGCGCTCAGGGCCCTGCACCTGCACGGCGCCCTCGGCTACACCGACGAGCTCGACCTCTCCCTGTGGATCCGCAAGGCACGGCCGCTGCGGGACGCGTGGGGAACCCCCGCCGCGTGCCGGGCCCGGGTCCTGGCCGGGCCCCACTGCGCGCCCGTCCCCGAGGGGCAGGGCACATGAGGCTGACGCGCGAGCAGGAGGAACTGCGTTCCGCCGTACGGTCGCTGCTCGCCCGGCACGAGGGCGCGGACGCCTGGCGGCCGCTGACCGAGCAGATCGGCGCCGCCGGCCTCGCCGTGCCCGAGGAGTACGGCGGAGCCGGGTGCGGTGCGGTGGACGTGCACGTGGTGATGGAGGAGCTGGGCCGGGTGCTGAGCCCCGTGCCCCTGCTGGGCTCGGCGGTGCTCGCCGCGCAGGCGGTCCTCGCCACCGGGGACGAAGGCGCCTGCGGGCGACTGCTGCCGCGGATCGCCGACGGCAGCGCCGTGGCGTGCCTGGCCTGGGCGGAGGAAGGCTCGTGCGAGCCGGCGCAGATCCGCGCCACGGCCGCGCGGGGCGGTGACGGCGGCTGGCTCGTCCATGGCGTCAAGCAGTACGTGCTCGGCGGCGTCGGGGCGGACGTGCTGCTGGTGGCCGCGCGTACCGACCGCGCCGTCTCCCTCTTCGAGGTGGCCCCGGACGACCCGCGCGTCCGCGGCGAGACCCTCGTGACCATGGACCGGACCCGCCCCCTGGCGCGGCTGAGGTTCGAGGGGGCTCGGGGGCGTCTGATCGGCAGGGCCGACGACGGCGGACGGGCCCTGTCCCGGGCCCTGGACCTCGCCCGCGTGGCCCTGGCCGCCGAGCAGGTGGGGGCCGCGCAGAGGTGTCTGGAGCTGACGGTCGCGTACGCCGTCCAGCGGGTCCAGTTCGGCCGGCCCATCGGTTCCTTCCAGGCCGTCAAGCACCGGCTGGCGGACGCCTACGTCCTGGTGGAGTCGGCGCGCTCGGCGGCGCTGGGCGCGGCGTTCGCGGCCGGGGCCCCGGACTTCGGCAGATACGTGTCGACGGCCGCCTCCTCGTGTGCGGAGGCGTTCTCGGCGGTGGCGGGCGAGATGATCCAGTTGCACGGCGGCATCGGCATCACCTGGGAGCACGACGCCCACCGCTACTTCAAACGTGCGCACGGCTCCGCCCGGCTCCTGGGTACGCCGGCCCGGCACCGGGACCGGCTCGCCCGCGAGCTGGGGCTGGCCGTACCGACGAGCCGGCCGCCGTCGCCCGCCTCTGGTCCGGACAGTCGGCTTCCGTCCGGCTGACCGCACGTGCCGCGTGGGCCCACAGAGCGCGGTGGCGGGGAGGAACAGTCCGCCCGAACCGAGGGCCGGACCGCGGGACGGCCCGGCCCCGCCGCACGCGGGACCGGGCCGTGAGGTGCCGTGGCCGGGGCGTTCGCCCGGCGCGGGCCGCGCGGCGGGGGACTCAGCAGTCCTGCCACAGCCGGGTCATCACCCGTACGCCGAAGCGCAGGCCCTCCAGCGGCACCCGCTCGTCGACGCCGTGGAACAGGCGGCTGTAGTTCAGGTCGTGCGGCAGCTTCAGGCCCTTGAAGCCGAAGCAGCGGATGTCCAGCTTGGTGAACGCCTTGGCGTCGGTGCCGCCCGGGTTGCAGTACGGCACGGGGTGGCCGTCGGGGTCCTCGGCGCGGACGGCGGCGCACATGGCGTCGACGAGCGGCCCGTCGAAGGAGGTCTCCATGGCGATGTCGTGGTTGACCCACTCGCGGGTGACCGAGGGCAGCAGCAGCGCGTCGACGGTGTCGATCAGCTCCTGCTCGTGGCCGGGCAGGAAGCGGCCGTCGACGCGTGCGGTGGCCCGGCCCGGGATCACGTTGGTCTGGTACCCGGCCGAGAACATGGTCGGGTTGGCGGAATTGCGCAGGACCACCTGGAGGAAGTCGGCGACATGGCCCAGTTTGGCCAGCTCCGCCTCCAGCTGCCCGGCATCCTCGGCGTCCAGGTCGACGTCGACGCCCTGGAGCCGGGCGGCCTCCTCCAGCACGGCGCGCACCGGGGCGATCAGGCGGACCGGGAAGGTGTGGCGGCCGATGCGGGTGAGGGACTCGGCGAGGTCGGTGACGGCGTTCTCGGTGTTCGGGGACGAGCCGTGCCCGGCGCGTCCGGTGGCCGTCAGTTCCATCCAGGCCATGCCGCGCTGGGCGTTCTCGATCGGGTAGAGGCGGCGGGTGTCGTCGAGGGCGTAGCTGAACCCGCCGCCTTCCCCGATCGCCTCGGTGACGCCGGCGAACAGCTCGGGCCGGTGCTCGACCAGCCAGTGGGCGCCGAACCTGCCGCCCGCCTCCTCGTCGGCGAGGAAGGCGAGGACGATCTCGCGGGCGGGCCGGGTGCCGGTGCGGGCGAAGTGGCGGGCGGTGGCGAGCATGACGGCCACCGTGTCCTTCATGTCGATGGCGCCGCGGCCCCACAGGTAGCCGTCGCGGATCTCGCCGGAGAACGGCGGGACCTGCCACTCGGCGGCGTCGGCGGGTACGACGTCCAGGTGGCCGTGGACGAGCAGGGCGCCGCGGGCGGGGTCGGTGCCGGGGATGCGGGCGATGACGTTGGCGCGGCCCGGGGCGCTCTCCACCAGTTCGGAGGCGATGTCGGCCTCGGCGAGCTTGGCCACGACCCAGTCGGCGCAGGCCCGCTCGTCGCTGGTGGGGTTGGAGGTGTCGAAGCGGATCAGTTCCGCGCACAGTTCGACGACTTCCTTCTGCGCCTCGTCGGAGGCGGGGACGAGGGCGGGGGCGGTGCTGGTCATGGTGCTCCTACGGGGGCCGTGCCGGAGGCGGCCGGGGTCGTGGCGCCGGCCTCGCCGGGCTCGTCTTCGAGGGTGGTGGTGCCGTACGGCCTGATCCAGCCTGCGAGGCCGAGGACGGCGTAGAGGACGAAGGCGGTCAGCAGGGAGTTCAGGGCGGGTATGCCACCGTCGTAGAACTTGCCGACGCAGAAGGCGGCGGCCCAGATGACCAGGGACATCGGGACCCAGGTCGGTGAGGTGGCGGGCAGGGTCTCCGCGTCGCGGGTGGCGTCGAGCGGAGCGCGCATGCGGCGCACGACCCAGTACTCGGCGACGATGATGCCGCCCACCGGCGGGACGGCGACGCCCAGCACGGACAGGAAGTCGGTGAAGTGGGTCATGATGCCGACGGCGGACAGCGCGGTGCCGGCGATGCCGAGGACGATGGTGACGGCGCCGCGGTGCAGACGCCTGGCGAAGACGACCTGGAAGAAGTTGACGACGCCGAGCGAGGAGCCGTACAGGTTCCAGTCGTTGATCTTCGCGGTGGACATCAGGACCACCAGGACGCCGAAGACGCCGGAGGTCGAGAGCACGATCTGCGAGACCTGGCCGTTGCCGACCATGTGCCCGAGCAGGACGCCGGTCAGGCCGACTATGTACTCGGAGAGGATCATCGAGGAGGCGCTCTGCAGGAAGACGTGGCTGCCCTTGCGGTTGTAGCGGGTCATCTCGGGGGAGACGATCGCGCCGGTCATGTAGCCGCCCGCGATGGCGGTGGCGGCGACGGAGAGCGGGATCGTCTGGCCGGGCGCCGGGGAGTGGACCAGCTCGGACAGTGAATGCCTGCTCAGGGCGTCGGTGACCGACCAGGCCACCATCGCGAAGAACAGCGGGGTGACGATCTTGGCGAAGACGGCCATGTACCGGAAACCGAAGATGACCAGGACGGTGATGGCGACGCCGGCGACCACGCACCACAGCCAGGACGGCCCGCCGACGAGCGAGGACACGCTGTCGCCGAAGATCGTGTTCTGGACGCCGAACCAGCCGACGAGGCTGATCGAGATGACCAGGCTGACCAGGGCCGAGCCGTTGCGGCCGAAGCCGGCCCAGCGGGTCAGCAGCGGGGTCGCGAGGCCCTCGCGCATGCCGGCCAGGCCGATCGCGAAGATCACGACCTCCAGGATCACCGCGCCGAGGGTGAACGCCCAGAACGCGCCGGCGAAGGACATGCCGACGCCGATGGTGGCGCCGAGGGTGAACTGCGAGATGGAGCCCGACTGGGCCAGCCACTGGAGCAGCATGGTCCAGAAGCCGAGCCGCTTGTCGCGCGGGACGCGGGACAGCGCGTAGTCGTCGCTGCCGACGGCTTTGGCGCCGCCCGTCTGCGGGGGCGCGGCCGTGTTCTCGTGTGAAGCCATGCTCACGACTCCCTGGGGGCGTTGCCGAGGGTCTGCAGGTGGGCCAGCGAGCCGTAGCGGGAGACGAGGGAGGCGAACTCGTCCTCGTCGTGGAAGTCGAGGCGTGAGCCGCCGTACGCCTTCGCGGTCTCGACGGCGAACCGGGCCGCCGCCGCGATGTCGGCCTCGTGGCTCGCGCCCGTCTGGCAGCCGGGCACCGCAGCCGCGGAGGTGACCGCGACGCCCACGACCGGGGCGGAGGTCGCCGTGGCCGGCTGCAGGATCGAATTGATGTGGTGTACACCGTTACCGTACGGGGTGATGTCCTGGGTGGTCACCGGGTACGTGACCAACGGCTCACCGGTGACGACGGCGAGCAGCTCGCCCAGCTGCTCGCTCACCCGGAGCACCCAGCCCTCCTTCACGGTGGGCGACAGGGCCAGGCCCTTGTGGTTGATGATCCGGTTGCCCTTGGTGGTGTCGATGGAGAGCACCGCCTCCATGTCTGCGGTGACCTCGTGCCGGTTCATGGTGGCGATGTCGACCGGTGAGTCCATGAACGGGACCGGGTCGTGCGGGGCGGTCGGGGCGTTCGGGCAGATGTGGGTGGCGACGACCACGTCGCCGTCGAGGACGTCGCCCCGGCGGCGCATGTCGAGGAGCTTGGCGGCGGTGGCCAGCGCGGCGACGGCGCCGTCCGCGTCGGAGACGAGCCCGGTCATCTCCGGGCGCGCGCCGACCCCGCCCAGGCGGCCCACCACGCCGAGGGTGCGGGCCGTGCCGCCGTTGGCGCGGCCGTCGCGGCCCGGTATCCGGACGAGGACGAAGTCCGTCGAGCCGCGCTCGCCCGTGACGGTGGTGACCTGCGCGCCGGAGCCCTCGGGGCCCGCGAGGGTGTCGAGGTGGGCGGCGACGCGCTTGCCGTCGACGTCGGGGTCGTCGAGCAGGTCGACGAGGTCCAGGACGTACTTCAACATGGGCTGTTCTCCTGATCCGCACCCGGGGCGGTGCTGACAGCAGGTTCGGGAGCCGCTAACGTTCTCCGCAACTGTTTCCCGCTATCTGCAATACGTGTCTGCATGCCGAGATGCGGGAACGGGCGAGTGAGCGAGTGAGAGGAGCTGCCCGTGTCCGGTCAGCCCGCCGACCGCAGGACCCCGGCCGGAGCCCTGCAGACCGTTGACCGTGCCCTGCTGGTGCTGCTGGCGTTCGAGCGCTCGCGGCCCGACTGGGGCGTGACGGAGGTGGCCGGCGAGTTCGGCTGGGACACCTCGGTCGCCCAGCGGCTGCTGTCCACGCTCGCGGGCCGCGGCTTCCTGGTCTCCGACCCGGCGACCCGCCGCTACCGCATCGGCCCGGCAGCTCTGCGCCTGGGCCGGCTGTGGGAGCGCTCGGGCTCCCTGGAGCTGCTGGCGGAACCGGTCCTCCAGGAGCTGCGGACGGTGACCGGTGACACGGTGCTGTTCTGCCTGCCGGACAACTTCCACATGCGCTGCGTGGCGGCCGTCGAGGGCGAGGAGGGTCCGCTGCGCTACTACCCGCTGGTCGGCGAGCTGTACCCGGCGCACGCGGGCGCCACCAGCAAGTCGTACTACGCCTTCCTCCCCGACGACCAGCGCCACCGGCTGTTCCGCGACCGCCCCATGGCGCGCTTCACCGAGCGCACGGTCACCGACCCCGACCGGCTGGAGAGGGAGTTCCGGCAGGTGCGCGCGCAGGGGTACGCCTGGACCGTCGGCGAGTACGACGACGGGATCGGCACCGTCGCCGTGCCCGTCTTCCTCGGCGCCGAGCCCTACGGAAGTCTCAGCCTGGGCGCCGCCAAGGAGCGCTTCCCGGGCGGACCCGAGGACCGCCTCGACGCGCTGCGCAGCGCCGCCCGGCTGCTGGAGCGGCGCCTGACACACCCGCCGCAGCACCACCGCCGTCCGCGCACCACCCGCCCGGCGTGACACACCACCCTCCCACCCGTTCGATGAGGAACACCCCCGTGAATCTGCTGCTCCTGTCCAACTCCACCCAGTACGGCCGCGGTTACCTGGAACACGCCCTGGACACCGTGACCGGCTTCCTGCCGGCCGGTGCGCGGCTGGCGTTCGTGCCGTACGCGCTCGCCGGCCACGACGCCTACACCGCCAAGGTGCGCGACGCGCTCGCGGGGGCCGGGATCGAGGTACGGGGGGTGCACGAGGGTGGTGACCCGCTCGCCCGGCTGGCCGCGTCGGACGCCGTGTTCGTCGGCGGCGGCAACTCGTTCCGGCTGCTGAGCGCCCTGTACCGGACGGGTCTGCGCGAGGCGCTGCGGGACGCCGTGCGGGGCGGGCTGCCCTACATGGGGGCCAGCGCGGGCACCAACATGGCCGCGCCCACGCTGCGCACCACCAACGACATGCCGATCGTGCAGCCGCCCTCCTTCGAGGCGCTGGGCCTGGTCCCCTTCCAGATCAATCCGCACTACCTGGACCCCGACCCGCACTCCACGCACAAGGGCGAGACCCGCGAGGAGCGCCTGAGGGAGTTCCTGGAGGAGAACGACGTGCCGGTCCTGGGCCTGCGCGAGGGTTCCTGGCTGCGGGTGGCGGACGGCCGCGCCACGGTCGGGGGCGAGCGCCCGGCCCGGCTGTTTCGGCGGGGCGCGGCCCCGCGCGAGATCACTTCCGGGTCGGACGTGTCCGAACTGCTCGCGGTGACACCGACGTTCGACCGGGGGTTGTAGGGCTCCGGGCCGGGCCCGGGTGCCGCCCGGCGGGCTCCGGGCCCTGCGGCGGGGGTCTTCGTGCCTCGCGGCTGGGGCCTTGCGGCCGGTGGCTCCTGACCGGTGCCCCCGGGTCCCTTGCGGCCGGTGGCTCCCGCCGTACCGCGCGCGGGTGCTGCTCAGCGGTGCGTGCCGTCGCGCCCGCGGGCGCGGACGACCTCGGCTTCGTCGGCGGTCCGGTCGGTGCGGTCGGTCCGGTCGGTCCGGTCGCCGACGAAGCACTCGGCCACCGCACAACTCGTCTCGTCTCTCCGAGCCGGACCGTCGCGAACAGTGGGGCGTTTGTCACCGTCCCGTCACAGTCTCCGGCCGGTGAAACCCCCTCCCCGGGCCCGGTATCTCCCCCGGTACCAGAAGATCGTCGCGGCCAAGGACGCTCGTGAACAGCCGTCACGCCTCGGGCGGCCCCGTCGAGAAGCTGCCCCGACAGGCGAGTAGAACAGTGAGACGCACAGTGCCGAAACCCTCGCGCGCGCCCGCGGCATTACGGACAGCCGTCACCGCGGAGCCGATACCTTCACATGTGTCCGCCCTGGACTACGTCATCGGGCCGGCCCTCGCACAGGGCCACGACGTCACGCTCCACGCCCCTGTCATGTTCCGCCGCGAGGCCGAGCGACGAGGCATCGGGTTTTGTAGGGCCGGAACGAACTGGACCTGCGATCCGGCGGTGCAGCAGGCGGCGAGCGAGATCTGGAAGGAGGGTGGGAACGGCCCCTTCAACCGGTGTGTGTTCGGCCGGCTCTGGCCGGCCCGGGCCGGCGCGAAGGCCCGCGACCTGATCACGGCATGGACCCGGGAGCGACCCGACCTGGTGATAGCCGAGTGCAGCGATCTCGGCGCGCACCTCGCGGCCCGGGTCCTGCGGTTGCCCGTGTTCGCGGCGGACAACGGCCTCGGCCCGTTGCTCCTGGACCTCTGGGACACCGACATCCGGCCCGCCCTGACCGGCCTGTACGGACGGCACGGTCAGGACGCACCGCCCGAGTTGCCCCCGCTCCTGGTGCCGGCGCCGCTCCCCTGGTTCTACGAGACCCCACCGCCGGCCGCCCGTACGGTACGCCGTAGCGTCGCGGAACACCGCAGAGCCCTCCCCGGCCGGCCGCCCCGCTCCCCCGCCTCCCGCCCGCTCGTCTACGTGAGCCTCGGGACGCTGACGACGGCGATGCCCGGTCTGCGTGCCGTCGTGGAAGGCGTGTACCGGGAGATCATCGCGGCACTGTCCGGAATCGACTGTGACGTGATCGTGTCCGCGGGCGGTCTCGCGCAGCACCTGCGGGGCGCGGGGCCCCGCGTCAAGGTCGTCGAGCATGTTCCGCAGCCCGCGCTCCTGCGCCGTGTCGACCTGTTCGTGACGCACGGGGGCCGGGCCTCCCTGCTCGACGCCGTGGAAGGCGGAACGCCGTTTCTGGGGATGGGCGTTCTCGGTGACCAACCCGACAACGTCGTCGCGTTCGCCCGGCGCGGCCTCGGCCTGGCACTGGATCTCAGGGCACCGCGCGAAAAGATCGCCGATGCCGTGGCGGCCGTCCTCGACACCCCGCACCACGCCGCCGCCGTGGACTCCGCCCGCGCCGAACTGTCCCGGCTGCCGCCGATCGACCTCACGGAGCTACGCGACGCCGCGTCCTTGCGAGCCGGTGGGTGACGGCATCCGGACCGGTTCGCGCGGGGACTCCGCGGGCGTACGGCCGCGGGCGGTGGCCGAGCCGGCCGCCCGCGGCCGTACTACCGGGTCAGCGGACGTGCACCGTCACCACGTCGGAGGCGTGCAGGCGCACGGGGTGCTGGTCGTGCTTGCTGGTCAGGCCGTACAGCACCGCGCGGAACTTCAGGTCTCCGCGGCGCGCGGACGTGCCGTGCGCGCTCACCCTCGCGTCGCCCTTGACCGCGGCGCTGCAGTTCTCCTGGTGCCACCCCCCGCCGAACCCGTTCTCCTCCAGGCACAGCTGGTGCAGGAAACCGGCGCTGTCGTCGCCGCCGTGCGCCGTGATCGTGATCGTCTTGCCGACGTGCGCCGTGCGGGGCGCCGTGATGTCGACGCTGCCCTTGGCGAATGCCGGCACGGCGGCCAGAGCCACCGAGGCCAGACCCAGCGCACCGATCACGGCCGCCCGGCCGCCCCGTGCCTTCATCCCGGCCTTCTTCGTCCTGGTCATGGACTTCCCTCCCGCGGATCTCCCCACAAGGCGAGACCCGCTCCCCTGTTTCTCGGGTCTTCGAAGTTGAGCGGTGCAAGGTCGGTGGCCGCTGACTGCCCGTCACGGTCTGTGACGGGTGGGGTGGTTGTCGGCCCTGGATGTAGGA
>NZ_JBHJUW010000182.1:0-14260 GCF_042268205.1 Streptomyces sp. NPDC056160 | reverse complement strand
GATATGTCCATCGGGTTCTCCGGTCTGCGGAGCCCTGCGCGGTGGCGGGCCCCTGGCGGCGGTGCACCGGACGGTGGGGCCCCGCCCCCGGGGGGGGGCCCGGCCCCCCCCCGGGCCCCGGCCCCGCGGGGGCGTCCGCGGGCGCCCCCCAGTGGGAGACGAAGGTCGCCGCCGCCGACGGCACGGTCCGCAAGATCGACGTCGACGCGGCCACCGGGAAGGTGTCCCGCAGCACGACCGAGTCGGGCCAGGACGCCGGCGACAAGCGCAAGGTCGCCGACCGGCTGAAGAAGGCCACCCAGACGCCCGCGCAGGCCGTGAAGACGGCCACGGACAAGACCAAGGGCACCGTCACCGGCGTCGACCTCGGCGAGCACGACAACAAGCTCGTCTGGTCCGTCGACGTCGTCACGCCCAAGGACTGGCACAAGACGACCTACGACATCGACGCGGCCACCGGCAACGTCGTACGCGAGCACGTCGACAACGGCTGAACCCGCCCCCGGCGCCCGCGCACACGAGGGGACACACACCACAGGAAACGACACGACAGGGCACGACAGACACGACAGGGCACACAGGACAGGGGCGGCATCCCCGCACAAGGATGCCGCCCCTTCTCCGTGAACCGGAGTCCCCGCCGTGATCGGTAGTGAGGGTCGGGGACCACGACGAGGACTCCGGGGTCTTTCACACCGGCGTCACCGGTGGTCGCTGCCTTCCGAACCGGAGGCCGCGCGGCCCGCCTCCAGGCGGGCGACGGGGATGCGGAACGGGGAGCAGGAGACGTAGTCCAGACCCACCTCGTGGAAGAAGTGGACGGACTCCGGGTCGCCGCCGTGCTCGCCGCAGACGCCGAGCTTCAGGTCGGGGCGGGTGGCGCGGCCGGCCTTCGCGGCGGCGGCGACCAGCGAGCCGACGCCGTCCTTGTCGATCGTCTCGAACGGCGACACCCCGAAGATGCCCTTCTCCAGGTAGGCCGTGAAGAAGCTCGCCTCCACGTCGTCGCGGCTGAAGCCCCACACCGTCTGGGTCAGGTCGTTGGTGCCGAAGGAGAAGAACTCGGCGGCCTCCGCGATCTGCCCGGCGGTGAGCGCGGCGCGCGGCAGCTCGATCATCGTGCCGATCGCGAGCTTGAGCTTCGTACCGGTGGCCTTCTCGACCTCCGCGATGACCCTGTCGGCCTCCTCGCGGACGATCTCCAGCTCCTGGACGGTGCCGACGAGGGGGATCATGATCTCGGCGCGCGGATCGCCCTTGGCGTTCCTGCGCTCGGCGGCGGCCTCGGCGATGGCGCGGACCTGCATGGTGAACAGACCGGGGATGACCAGGCCGAGGCGCACGCCGCGCAGGCCCAGCATCGGGTTCTGCTCGTGCAGCCGGTGCACGGCCTGGAGCAGGCGCAGCTCGTTCTCGTGCGGCTCCTGGCGGGACTCGGCGAGCGCCACGCGCACCGACAGTTCGGTGATGTCGGGCAGGAACTCGTGCAGCGGCGGGTCGAGCAGGCGCACGGTGACCGGCAGGCCGTCCATCGCCTCGAACAGCTCCACGAAGTCCTTCTTCTGCAGCGGCAGGAGCTGCTTCAGGGACTCCTCGCGCTCGGCCTGGGTGTCGGCGAGGATCAGCCGCTCCACCAGCTCGCGCCGGTCGCCGAGGAACATGTGCTCGGTGCGGCACAGGCCGATGCCCTGCGCACCGAAGCGGCGCGCGCGCAGCGCGTCCTCGGCGTTGTCGGCGTTGGCGCGCACCCGCAGCCGGCGCTTGCGGTCGGCGAACGCCATGATCCGGTGCACGGCCTCGACCAGTTCGTCGGCGTCGTCGGCGCCCGCGTGCATCCGGCCCTCGAAGTACTCCACGACCGGGGAGGGGACCACCGGCACCTCGCCGAGGTAGACCTTGCCGGACGAGCCGTCGATGGAGATGACGTCGCCCTCCTCGACGACGTGCCCGCCGGGCACCGTCATCCGGCGGCGCTTGGTGTCGACCTCCAGCTCCTCCGCGCCGCACACGCAGGTCTTGCCCATGCCGCGCGCCACGACGGCGGCGTGGGAGGTCTTGCCGCCGCGCGAGGTCAGGATGCCCTCGGCGGCGATCATGCCGTCCAGGTCGTCGGGGTTGGTCTCGCGGCGGACCAGGATGACCTTCTCGCCCGAGCGGGACCACTTGACGGCGGTGTACGAGTCGAAGACGGCCTTGCCGACGGCCGCGCCCGGGGAGGCGGCGATGCCCCGGCCGACCTGCTCGACCTTCGCACCGTCGTCGAAGCGGGGGAACATCAGCTGGGCGAGCTGGGCGCCGGTGACGCGCTGGAGCGCCTCGGCCTCGTCGATCAGGCCCTGGTCGACGAGCTGGGTGGCGATGCGGAAGGCGGCGCCGGCGGTGCGCTTGCCGACGCGGGTCTGGAGCATCCACAGCCGGCCGCGTTCGATGGTGAACTCGATGTCGCAGAGATCCCTGTAGTGGTTCTCCAGGGTCTCCATGATCTGCATGAGCTGGTCGTACGACTTCTTGTCGATCCGCTCCAGCTCGGCGAGCGCCACCGTGTTGCGGATGCCCGCGACCACGTCCTCGCCCTGCGCGTTCTGCAGGTAGTCGCCGTAGACGCCCTGGTGTCCCGAGGCGGGGTCGCGGGTGAAGGCGACGCCGGTGCCGGAGTCGGGGCCGAGGTTGCCGAAGACCATCGAGCAGACGTTGACGGCCGTGCCCAGGTCGTGCGGGATGCGCTCCTGACGGCGGTAGAGCTTGGCGCGCTCGCCGTTCCAGGAGTCGAAGACCGCCTTGATGGCGAGGTCCATCTGCTCGCGCGGGTCCTGCGGGAAGTCCCGGCCCGCCTCCTTCTTGACGATCTTCTTGAAGGTGGTGACCAGCTTCTTGAGGTCGGCGGCCTCCAGCTCGGTGTCGACCGTGACCTTCTTGGCCGCCTTGGCCGCCTCCAGGGCGTCCTCGAAGTGTTCGCCGTCGACGCCGAGGACGGTCTTGCCGAACATCTGGATGAGGCGGCGGTAGGAGTCCCAGGCGAAGCGGTCGTCGCCGGCCTGCTTCGCCAGGCCCTGCACGGACTTGTCGGACAGGCCGATGTTCAGGACGGTGTCCATCATGCCCGGCATGGAGAACTTCGCCCCGGAGCGGACGGAGACGAGCAGCGGGTCGTCGGCCCGGCCGAGCTTCTTGCCCATCCGCTGCTCCAGCGCGTCGAGGTGCGCACTCACCTCGTCCCGCAGGGCCGCCGGTTCCTCACCGCTGTCCAGGTAGACCTTGCAGGCCTCGGTGGTGATGGTGAACCCCGGCGGGACGGGGAGGCCCAGGTTGGTCATCTCGGCGAGGTTCGCGCCCTTGCCGCCGAGGAGGTCCTTGAGGTCCTTGTTGCCCTCGGTGAAGTCGTAGACGAACTTCACGCCCTCAACGCTCCCGCCCGCCGCGGGTACCTGGGGATCTTTGTTTTCCGACACGGGTCTCGACTCCTCGAGGACGCGGTGGCTGCCCTGACGGCGAGGAACATACCCAGATCGAAGGCTTGTGGGTACGTCCACTCGTGCGTCATGCGCCCGTAACCAGCGGTCCGCCAGCGGATCGAAAGTCAAGGCTTGGCAAGTCGTCAGGGCCGGATGTTTTCACTTCTTGAACGAGTCCATGCTCGTAGACCCCTCCATGCGCTCATGTGAGCGGACATCGGCACGGGTGATTTCGATCGGTGAACGATGAAGGTGTGACACTGAGTGCCACACCTTGGAGAAGTGCAGACGCCCAAGATTCGCTCATCTGAGCGCATCCCCTATCAAGGGTGGCGAGAATCACGCTGCCATACGCGCCCGGATTTCACCATGCGGACCTCCGGCGCCACTCCTCGACGGGGGCCGGAGGTCCGTGTGCCGGTGATCAACGATCTCCTGAACAGCGCCGGCGGTCGGGCCGTACGGCTCCATGGCGGGCGCCCTCGGCCACGTCGACGACTACGGCCGCACTCGCTGCACTCCGTGCCGCCCTCCCCCGCCGGGGCGAACCGGGAAACGCGCCGCAGCGACCGGCGGGGGCGAAGCCGGGCCGCCTCAGCCGCCCGACGTGTCCAGTTCCGCGTCCTCGCTCACGCCCGTGCTGTCGTACGGGTCCTTCAGCCAGCCGTCCGGGAGGACCACGCGGTTGTTGCCGGACGTACGGCCGCGGGGGCCGTCGGCGCCGGTGGGCCAGGGCTGGTCGAGGTCCAGTTCGTCCAGGCCGGCGCGCAGGTCCGCCAGGGAGGAGGTGATCGCGAGCCGCTTGCGCATCTCGGAGCCGACCGCGAAGCCCTTCAGGTACCAGGCGACGTGCTTGCGGAAGTCGATGACGCCCCGCGCCTCGTCGCCGATCCACTCGCCGAGGAGGGTGGCGTGCCGGACCATCACGTCGGCGACCTCGCGCAGGGCGGGCCGCGCCGCGAAGTCCGTACGGCCCTCGAAGGCCGCGACCAGGTCGGCGAAGAGCCACGGCCGGCCCAGGCAGCCGCGGCCCACGACCACGCCGTCGCAGCCGGTCTCGCGGACCATGCGCAGCGCGTCCTCGGCCGACCAGATGTCGCCGTTGCCCAGCACGGGGATCTCCGGCACGTGCTCCTTGAGGCGGGCGATGGCGTCCCAGTCGGCGGTGCCGCCGTAGTGCTGGGCGGCGGTGCGGCCGTGCAGGGCGATGGAGGTGATGCCCTCCTCGACGGCGATCCGGCCGGCGTCGAGGCAGGTGAGGTGGTCGTCGTCGATGCCCTTGCGCATCTTCATGGTGACCGGCAGGTCGCCCGCGCCGCTGACCGCCTCGCGCAGGATGGCGCGCAGCAGGTTGCGCTTGTAGGGCAGGGCCGAGCCGCCGCCCTTGCGAGTCACCTTCGGGACCGGGCAGCCGAAGTTCAGGTCGATGTGGTCGGCGAGGTCCTCCTCCGCGATCATGCGGACCGCCTTGCCGACGGTGGCCGGATCGACGCCGTACAGCTGGATCGAACGCGGCGTCTCGCTCGCGTCGAACCGGATCAGCTGCATGGTCTTCTCGTTGCGCTCGACCAGGGCCCGGGTGGTGATCATCTCGCTGACGAAGAGACCCTTGCCGCCGCTGAACTCCCTGCACAACGTGCGGAAGGGCGCGTTGGTGATCCCGGCCATGGGTGCCAGGACCACGGGCGGCCGGACGGTGTGCGGGCCGATCTGGAGGGGGGACTCGGACGTGGGCATTGCCCCATTGTCCCGCATCCCGCCTCCCGCGTGTCCCGCGTCCCGGGTCCCGCCCGGACGGCAAACCTGTAGTAGTCATTAGTTAACCGCACTATCGAAGTCGACTACGCTGGAACACATGCCCGAGCTGAGTCACCGCCGACGGCTGCTGGTGCTCGCGATCTGCTGCATGAGCCTGCTGATCGTGAGCCTCGACAACACCGTCCTGAACGTCGCCCTGCCCTCCATGCAGCGCGAGCTGCACGCGAGCACGTCCGGCCTGCAATGGACGATCGACGCCTACACACTCGTGCTGGCGTCGCTGCTGATGCTCGCCGGCTCCACCGCCGACCGCATCGGCCGCAAGCGCGTCTTCATGACCGGTCTCGTCGTCTTCGGCATCGGCTCGCTGCTGTGCTCCCTCGCCCCCAACCTCGAACTGCTCATCGTCTTCCGCATGATGCAGGCGGTCGGCGGCTCGATGCTCAATCCGGTCGCCATGTCGATCATCACCAACACCTTCACCGACCCGCGCGAACGCGCCCGCGCCATCGGCGTGTGGGGCGCCGTGGTCGGCATATCCATGGCCGCCGGGCCGCTGGTCGGCGGGCTGCTCGTGGAGTCGGTCGGCTGGCGCTCGATCTTCTGGCTCAACCTGCCCGTCGGCCTCGCCGCGATCCTGCTCACCCTCCGCTTCGTCCCCGAGTCGCGCGCCCCGAAGGCCCGCCGCCCCGACCCGGTCGGCCAGGTGCTCGTCATCGCCCTGTTCGGCGCGCTGACGTACGCGATCATCGAGGCCCCGGACGCGAGCGCCGCCGTGGTCGTGCCGTTCGCCGCCGTCGCGCTCGCCGCGCTGCTCGGCCTGCTGTGGTACGAGCCGCGCCGCGCCGAACCCCTCATCGACCTGCGTTTCTTCCGCTCCGCCCCGTTCAGCGGGGCCACGGTCATCGCGGTCAGCGGCTTCGCCGCGCTCGGCGGTTTCCTCTTCCTGTCCACGCTGTACCTGCAGAACGTGCGCGGTCTCGACGCCCTGCACGCGGGCCTGTGGATGCTGCCGATGGCGGCGCCGACGTTCCTGTGCGCACCCCTGTCCGGGCGGCTGGTGGGCACCCGGGGGCCGCGGCTGCCGCTGCTGATCGCCGGGAGTGCGATGACGGCGAGCGCGGTGCTGTTCGCGGGCTTCGAGGCCGAGACGTCGAACGCCACCCTGGTGATCGGGTACGTCCTGTTCGGCATCGGCTTCGGCTTCGTCAACGCGCCCATCACCAACACGGCCGTCTCCGGCATGCCGCGCGCCCAGGCCGGGGTCGCGGCGGCCGTCGCCTCCACCAGCAGGCAGCTCGGGTCGACCCTCGGCGTCGCGGTGGTCGGCGCCCTGCTGGCCTCCGGGATCAGCTCGTCCGCGTACCGGGACACGTTCGTGCCGGCCGCCCGGCCGGGATGGTGGGTGCTGGTGGCGTGCGGCGCGCTCGTCCTGGCCCTGGGCGCCCTCACCAGCGGCCGCTGGGCCCGCCGCTCCGCCGAACGCACCGCCGACCGGCTCCAGGAGAACGAGGTCCGGCAGACGGCGGGCGTCGGCGCCTGACTTCCCGTACGGCCTAGGCCTACGCCCGTGCCTCCCGCTCCAGCGCGATGGCGTGCAGTTTCTCCAGCCGCTGCCGCGACTCCTCGTCCGCCGGGACGTACGTCACCATGCGCGGCCCCACCTCCGGGCTGAGCCACAGGTCGGTGTGGTCGACGGTGAGGCGGCCGACGTAGGCGTTGCGGAACTCCTTGCGCTTGCTCGTCGGGGCGAACACCTCGTGCCGGTCCCAGGCCTCCTGGAAGTCCGGCGACGACTCGCGCAGCCGCTTGAGCAGCGTCTTCCAGGCCGGCTCCGCGAGATGGCCGGCCATCGCCCCCCGGAACCGGGCCGCCATCGTCCGGGTGGCGTCCTCCAGGTGCACGATCGAGGACCGCCACTGCTCGTTCGTGTAGGACAGGATCATGCAGTTGAGGTCCTCGGGCGGCACCGCCGCCAGGTCGCACAGGAGCAGGCCGTAGGTGCGGTTGTGGGCGAGGATGTCGTACCGGCTGTTCTGCACGCAGGCCGGGTAGGGCTCCATCTGCTCCAGCAGGGCCCGCAGGGCCGGGGTGACCGAGGGGCACGTGGCCGGCGGCGCCGGGTCGGGGGCACCGGCCAGCTGGAAGAGGTGGGCGCGCTCGCTGGGGTCGAGCAGCAGGGTGCGGGCGAGCGCGTCCAGGACCTGCACGGAGACCTGGATGTCGCGGGCCTGTTCGAGCCAGGTGTACCAGGTGACGCCGACCGCCGAGAGATGGGCGACCTCCTCGCGGCGCAGGCCCGGCGTGCGGCGCCGGGCACCGCGCGGCAGGCCGACCCGCTCGGGGGTGATGTGCTCGCGGCGGTGCCGGAGGAAGGCGGCCAGCTCGTGCCGCCGGATCTCGGAGGCCGCGGTCTCCCTCATCCGCACGGCCTGCCCCGCACCGGGCGCACCGGGCGCGGTCCGCGCCCCCGCCGTCGTCCTTGCCGCCGTCTCCTGGGCCATGGTGGTCATGCCTCCATGCTGCCGCCTCGCCCACCCTGTTTCCAGGTACTTCCACTACCAGGATAAGGACACTCTGGTACCTGCCTCGGCGCCGACGCACGCTCGGATGCGTGACCACCCGAACCATCTCCTCCCCCGCCGTCCGCACCACCGCCGCGCCCCCTGCGCTGAGCGGGCTCGGACTGTTCACGGTGCTGCTGGGCGCGGCGCTGCCCCTCATCGACTTCTTCATCGTCAACGTGGCCCTGCCCACCATGGGCAGGGACCTGCACGCGAGCGAGGCCGTCCTCGAACTCGTCGTCGCGGGCTACGGAGTGGCCTACGCCGTGCTGCTCGTGCTCGGCGGCCGGCTCGGCGACCTCTTCGGCCGGCGCCGGCTCTTCCTCGGCGGCATGGCGGCCTTCGGCCTGACCTCGCTGGCCTGCGGTCTCGCGCCGGACGCCTGGACCCTGGTCGGGGCCCGGGTGGCGCAGGGCGCCTCGGCCGCCGCGATGCTGCCGCAGGTGCTCGCCACCATCCAGGCGGCCACCGCGGGCCGCCGCCGGGCCAAGGCGATGAGCCTGTACGGGGCGACGGCCGGCCTGTCCATGGTGGCCGGGCAGATCCTGGGCGGCGTCCTGGTGGCGGCCGACCCGTGGGGCACCGGCTGGCGCTCGGTGTTCCTGGTGAACGTGCCCGTCGCGATCGTCGGCCTGGTCCTCGCGGTCAAGGCCGTCCCGGAGACCCGCTCGCAGCGCCCTGAGCCGGTCGACGGCCCCGGCACGCTGCTGCTCGCGGCGTCCCTGCTGACGCTGCTCGTGCCGCTCACCGAGGGCCGGGCGGCCCACTGGCCGCTGTGGACGTGGCTGTCGCTGGCCGCCTTCCCGCTGGTGGCCGCCGCGTTCTACGCGGTCGAGCGGCGCGCGGACCGGCGGGGCCGTACGCCGCTGGTGCCGCCGAGCCTGTTCCGGCTGCTGTCCCTGCGCCGCGGTCTTGCGCTGATCGTGCCGTTCTCCATCGGGTTCAGCGGCTTCATGTTCGTCATCGCCGTGGCGTTGCAGCAGGGGGCGGGTCTCGGCCCGGTCCCGGCGGGCCTCGCGCTGGCGCCCATGGCGGTCGCCTTCTTCCTCGCCTCGCTGGCCGGGCCCCGGCTGGTCGCCCGGTACGGCGCCCGCGTCGTGACGGCGGGCGCGGTCGTGCAGCTGGTCGGCGTGGGCCTGCTGGCGCTGACCGTCCGGCAGGCGTGGCCGCACGTGGGCTTCGTGGAGCTGCTGCCGGGCGCGGCCATCGCCGGCGCGGGCCAGGCACTGCAACTGCCCGTCACCTTCCGGATCGTCCTCTCGGAGGTGCCGACGGCGCGGGCGGGCGTGGGCAGCGGCGTCATGGTCACCGCCCAGCAGTCGTCGCTGGCGCTCGGCGTGGCCACCCTGGGCACCCTGTTCCTGTCCCTGGCCCCCGGCCTGGGCATGCGGGACGCCCTGGTGGCGACGCTGCTGGTCCAGTTGGCCGTGGTCGCCCTGACGGGCCTGCTCAGCCTGCGGCTGCCCCGCACGATCGGCTGACGGCGCCCCGGGGGTGCCGGGCGGCGCGCGGCGCGATGAGTTCCGCGCGCGGCAGGAGTCGTAGGTGACCGAGACGAACCGCGGCGGCCGTACCGCTCGGCCCGACCGCGGCCGGCGAAGCGACCTGGCGCCCCGACCACCGGAAGGCCGACCGATGAGCGAACTGCACGAGACCCTGAGCCGGTACGTCGACGACGGCGTCGTCCCCGGGGCGGTGGCCCTGGTGGCGCACGGCGACGACGTGGAGGTGGTGGCCGTGGGGTCGGTGGACACCGAGGGCACCGCCCCGATGCGCCGGGACACGATCTTCCGGATCGCCTCGATCACGAAGCCGATCACGGCGGCGGCCGTGCTGATGCTGGTGGAGGACGGCGTTCTCGGCCTGGCCGACCCGGTGGCCGAGTGGCTGCCGGAGCTGTCCCGGCCGGTCGCCGTGCGCACCCCGTCGAGCCCGGTGGACGACATCGTCCCGGCCGCCCGCCCGATCACGGTGGAGGACCTGCTCGGCTCCCGCTGCGGCTGGGGCTTCCCGTCGGACTTCTCGCTGCCCGCGGTGCGGGCGCTGTTCGCGGTGCAGAAGGACGGCCGGGCGATGCAGGACTGGCCGGACCCGGACACCTGGCTGGCCCGCCTGGCCCGCGTCCCGCTGCTCCACCAGCCGGGCGAGGCCTGGCTGTACGGCACCTCCTCCGACCTCCAGGGCATCCTGGTGGCGCGGGCGTCGGGGCGTACGCTCCCGGAGTTCCTGTCCGAGCGTGTGTTCGAGCCGCTGGGGATGCGGGACACGGCGTTCACGGTCCCTGTGGACCGGCGCTCCCGCTTCACCAGCTACTACACCAACGGCGAGGCGGGCCTGGCACTCGCGGACACCCCGGGCGGCGACTGGAGCCGGCTCCCGGCGTTCCCGTCCGGCGGCGGGGGCCTGGTCTCCACGGCCGACGACTGGCTGGCCTTCGGCCGCATGCTCCTGAACGGCGGCTCGGGCGGCGGCCACCGCCTGCTCTCCCCCGCCTCCGTGAGCCGGATGACGAGCAACCACCTCGACGCGAGCCTGCGGGAGCCGGCCGCCCTCTTCCTGGAGGGCCAGGGCTGGGGCTACGGCGGCCAGGTCGACGTCGCTCCCCTGGAGCCCTGGAACGTGCCGGGGCGCTACGGCTGGGTCGGCGGCACCGGCACGGCGGCCTTCGTCGTCCCGCCCACCGGGACGGTCACCGTCCTGCTGACCCAGGTCGGCATGGACAGCCCGGCCCCGACCCCGATGATGCGCGACTTCTGGCGGGTGACGGCGTGAGACCGCGCGAGGCGCCGGCCGGGCCACCAGGGCGGTCACCCTGTGTGACCGACTGGGTAAAGGTAAGAAACAGGTCAAGTGATCCACTGCCCTGACCTGCGACTTTTCCTCAAAGTCGTCTCCCTACCGGCCAGTTCCGGACCTCCCCGACATGCCGCGCGGACGAACCCGGGCAAATCTGGAGGAGCGCGAGCAGCCCCCCGGGGCGGCCATCGCGCCGCAGGGGGGAAATCCGTCGACCAACGGGAGACCACCATGCCTGTCACCAACAGCCACCGCTGGGTCCGTACCCTCGCCGCGGGCGCCCTGTCCGCCGCCCTCGTGTCGGCCGGATCGGCCGCCGCGCTCGCCGCGGACAACGCGCCGCAGGCCAAGCCGAGCCCGACCCACAGCATGATGCCGGCCAAGGGCTCGATCACGGTCAAGGCCAACCACTCCTCGATCAAGGCCGGGCAGAGCGTGACGCTGACCGGGCGCACCGCCGACATGGCGGCCGGCACCAAACTCAGCGTCCAGCACCTGAACAACGGCAAGTGGACGACGCTGCGCGCGACCACCGTGGTCAAGAAGGGCAACACCTACACCGTGACCACCAAGCTGGCCGCCAAGGGCACCCAGCACCTGCGCGTGGTGCACGGCGGCACGCACTCCAAGACGGTCACCGTCCACGTGTCCTGACTGTCCTGGCTGTCCTGACGAGGGGATGAAACGGCGCTAACGCGCCAGCAGCCCCCGCAGCAGCAGCTCCAGGACGGTGTCGAACTCCTCCTGGACGCCCGGCCGCTTCCACTCCCCCGCGTAACACGGGTCGTGGAAGCGGCCAGTGGCGTGGAACAGGGCGCGGGCCGTGGCCGCCGGGTCGGCGGCCGTGAAGGCACCGGCGGCCACGCCCGCCTCGACGATCTCCGCCAACTGCGCGCACAGTTCGGCGATGTGCTGCTCGACCGCCCCGACGTTCTCCTCTGCGAGCGCGGAGTACGTGGCGAACATCTCAGGATCGTCGCCCGCCTTGCGGCGCTTGGCGTCGAACAGCGCCTGGAACCAGGCGCGCAGCCGCTCCCGGGGTTCGAGCCCCTCCTCGGCCGCGATCCCCGACAGCGCGTCGTGCGTCCGGTCGAGCCACCGCTTGGTCACCGCTTCCCGCAGCGCCGCCTTGGTGCGAAAGTGCCGGTAGACGCTGCCGTGGCTGACGCCGAGCGCGCGGGCCACGTCCACCACGGTGGCCTTCGCCGGGCCGTGGCGGCGCAGCACTTCCTCGGTCGCCTCGATGATGCGCTCGGCGGTCAGGGCCTCGGTGGTGGGTGACATGCTCTAGACCGTACCTGCCGGCCGCACGGAGCCGGCCTCAGCGTTCGCTGTCCAGGTGCGCCATCTGCGCCTCGGGGTAGCGCGCGCCGGCCGCCGCGTCCGCCGGAACGGCCTCCTCGATCGCCGCCAGGTCCGCCGCGTCGAGCGTGACGTCGAGCGCGCCCAGCGCCTCCGCCAGGCGCTCGCGGGTGCGGGCGCCGATCAGCGGCACGATGTCCTCGCCGCGCGAGAGCACCCAGGCGATGGCGGTCTGCGCGACGGTGACGCCCTTGCCCTCGGCGATCTTCCGCAGCGCCTCGACGAGGTCCAGGTTGTGCTGGAGGTTCTCGCCCTGGAAGCGGGGCGAGAAGGCGCGGAAGTCGGTGGGGGCGAGCTGCCGGTCGCGGGTGAAGTGGCCGGAGATCAGTCCGCGCGAGAGGACGCCGTAGGCGGTGACGGCGATGCCCAGCTCGCGGGTGGTGGGCAGGATGGCGGCCTCGATGCCGCGCGAGATCAGCGAGTACTCGATCTGGAGGTCGCAGATCGGCGCGGTGGCGGCGGCGCGGCGGACGGTCTCGGCGCCCGCCTCGCTGAGGCCGATGTGGCGGACGTAGCCCTTCTCGACCAGCTCCGCGATGGCGCCGACGGTCTCCTCGATCGGCACGTCGGGGTCGACGCGGGCGATCCGGTAGACGTCGATGTGGTCGACGCCGAGGCGCTGGAGCGAGTAGGCGGCGAAGTTCCGCACGGCGGCGGGGCGGCCGTCGTAACCGCTCCAGTTGCCCTCCGGGTCACGCAGGGCGCCGAACTTCACACTGGTCAGGGCCCGCTCGCGGCGGGCGGCGGGGGCGGTGCGCAGGGCTTCGCCGAGCAGCATCTCGTTGTGACCCATGGCGTAGAAGTCGCCCGTGTCGAAGAGGGTCACGCCCGCTTCGAGGGCGGCGTGCACGGTGGCGATCGACTCGGCCCGGTCCGCCTCGCCGTACAGCGCGGACATGCCCATGCAGCCGAGACCGAGGGCGGACACCTGGGGGCCGGTGGTTCCGAGGGAGCGCGTGTTCATCGTCATGGCTTCACCCTGGCATAACAGCTGACAGATTTCAATATCTGTCAGTCCATACTTGTCACGCGATCACCACGGGCACCGCGCCGGCGAACGGCGACGAACGGCGAACGGCGAACGGCGGGGACGGGCCCCGCACGCCATCGGTCCAGACCTCTTGACGAAAGGTCTGGACCATAGGATTGTCATGTCTGCGACACCGCGCCACCCCCACCTCACCCCCGCCCCCACCGGGAGGCCGCCCATGTTCCGCCGGATCCGCCGGACACCACGCCTGCTCACCGCCGCGCTGGCCACCGCCTGCCTCGCGCCGCTCGCGCTCAGCCTGTCGTCCCCCGCGGCCTCGGCCGCCCCCTCGACCACCGCCGCCGCCACCACCACCTGCGCCGTGAAGTCCCGGCCCGCGGGCAAGGTGCTCCAGGGCTACTGGGAGAACTGGGACGGCTCCTCCAACGGGGTCCACCCGCCCTTCGGCTGGACCCCGATCACCGACTCCCGGATCGCCGCGCACGGCTACAACGTGCTCAACGCGGCCTTCCCGGTGATCCTGTCCGACGGGACGGCCCTGTGGGAGGACGGCATGGACTCCGGCGTGAAGGTGGCCACGCCCGAGGAGATGTGCGCGGCGAAGGCGTCCGGGCAGACGGTCCTGCTCTCCATCGGCGGGGCGGCGGCCGGCATCGACCTGAACTCGCAGGCGGTGGCGGACCGGTTCGTCGCGACGATCGTGCCGATCCTGAAGAAGTACAACTTCGACGGCATCGACATCGACATCGAGACCGGCCTGACCGGCAGCGGGAACATCAATCAGCTCTCCGCGTCCCAGGCCAACCTGATCCGCATCATCGACGGCATCCTCGCCCAGATGCCCTCGAACTTCGGCCTGACCATGGCCCCCGAGACCGCCTACGTCACCGGCGGCAGCATCGTCTACGGCTCGATCTGGGGCGCCTACCTCCCCGTCATCAAGAAGTACGCCGACAACGGCCGCCTGTGGTGGCTGAACATGCAGTACTACAACGGCAGCATGTACGGCTGCTCCGGGGACTCCTACTCGGCCGGCACGGTGCAGGGCTTCACCGCCCAGACCGACTGTCTGAACAAGGGCCTGGTGGTGCAGGGCACCACGGTCAAGGTCCCCTACGACAAGCAGGTGCCCGGCCTGCCCGCCCAGCCGGGCGCGGGCGGCGGCTACCTGTCCCCGTCCCAGGTCTCCCAGGCCTGGAGCCACTACGGCAACGGGCTCAAGGGCCTGATGACCTGGTCGCTCAACTGGGACGGCTCGAAGAACTGGACCTTCGGCGACAACGTCAGGGCCCTCCAGGGACGTTGACGGGAACGCGACGCACAGAACGCCGTACGGC